>CAUJKG010000001.1 GCA_963205465.1 Pseudomonadota bacterium
AACCACAGCGAAGGCCGAAGCGCTCGCCGCAGACGGCGCCTCGATCGCCGACACGCCCGCGGAGGCCGTGCGCAATGTCGATCTCGTCATTGCCATCCTCGAGAACGCTCCGGTCGTAGAGAGCATGTTCTTCGAGCAGGGTGCTGCGGCGGCCGCGCCGAAAGGCACCTGTTTCATCGATATGAGCTCGATCGCGCCGCATTTCGCGCGAAACCATGCGGAGCGGCTAGCCATAATTGGACATTCGCATATCGATGCGCCAGTCTCCGGAGGTCCAGAGGGTGCCGCACTTGGCACCCTCGCGATCATGGCAGGAGGGACGGAAGCCGATTTCGAGAAGGCAAAACCTGTCCTGTCAGTAATGGGCCGGCCGACACGCGTTGGCGCTTCCGGCGCGGGGCAGTTTGCGAAACTGACCAGCCAGATGATCGCGTCGACGGCGATGGTTGCCGTCGCCGAAGCATTGCTGCTTGCCCGCGCCGAGGGGATCGACCCACTCCGTGTACGCGAAGCGTTGGGCGGCGGGTTCGCCGATTCCAAGGTTCTGCAAATTCACGGCAAGCGAATGGTCGAGCGGGATTTTGTCCCCGGTGGCCACGTTCACACCTTCGTCAAGGATCTAAAAGCAGGACGGCAGATTGCGGATTCGCACGATCTGGACCTTCCCGTTACCGCCCTCACATTTGAGCTGTTTGAACGCTTGTCTGCCGATGCCGGAGCCTGCGATATTTCGGCAATGGCTTTGCAGATCGAAAAGCGCAACACTCCTCTTCGTATCGGCGAAGGCCGCGACAAGCTTCCGGAACCGAGCCAATAGGAAGAGCAGAGTCGGGACGAACGAAAACGAAAATACAATACTGCACGAGGGGAACATCGATGTTGAACAGAAGAAAATTCCTGAAGACCACCGCCGCCGGCACTGCCGCAGCCACAGCACTGGCGACGCCTGCCATCTCGCAGGGCAAGATCGAATGGCGCATGGTCACCGCTTGGCCGCCGAACCTGCCCGGACCGGGCACCTCCGCGAACTGGCTTGCCGACAAGATCACCAAGATGAGCGAAGGCAAGCTCTCGGTGAAAGTCTACGCAGCAGGACAACTCGCTCCGGCCGCTGGCGTGTTCGATGCCGTCGCGAAAGGCGCTGCGGAAATGTTCCATGCAGTGCCGCCGTATTGGCGCGGCAAGTCTCCCGGCATCGTTATGTTCGGCAACTTCCCTTACGGCTTGCTGGCAGGCGAAACGCAGGCATGGATGATCCATGGCAACGGTCAGGCGCTTTACGATGAAATCTACGCGCGCTTCGGCCTCAAGGGCTTCCTCTGCGGCAACACCGGCAACCAATGGATGGGCTGGTTCAAGCGCGAGATCAAATCCGTCGAAGACTTCAAGGGTCTGCGCTATCGCAGCCCCGGCCTCGCCGGTGAAATGTATCGCCGTCTGGGCGCGGCCGTCGTGCAGCTTCCCGGTGGCGAAATCTTCCCGGCGCTGCAGGCGGGCACGATCGACGCGGCCGAGTTCATCGGCCCGTGGTCGGACTCCGCACTCGGCTTCCATCAGGCAGCCAAATTCTACTACTGGCCCGGCGTGCAGGAGCCCTCGTCGGCCGAAGAATGCGTCGTCAACAAAGAGAAGTGGGACAAGCTCTCGCCTGAGTTGAAGCAGGTCATCGAAGTCGCGTGCATGGCGACCTATGCCTACTCGACGCAGGAATATATCGTCCGCAATCCGATCGCGTTGAAGAACCTTGTCGAGAAGAACGGCGTCCAGGTTCGCGAAGCGCCGCAGGATGTTCTGATCGCGGCTGGTAACGCCGCCGGCCAGATCATGTCGGAACTTCTGGAAGACAGCGATCCGCTGGTGAAGAAGATTGCGGGAGCTTATGTCGCGTTCCGCACGAGCGCGATCGACAACGCGAAATATACCGAAACTGCAATGGCGAAAGCCCGCGAACTTCCCTACAAGTTCCCGCAGTAGCAGGTTTGGCCGCCGGCTTTAAAAAAAAGCCGGCGGCATTTCTTTGGGGGTGAAGATGGCTCGTGCGCTACGCGGATTCGCGCTGTTCATCGACAAGATGAACGCAACGCTTGGGCGCTACCTTTCCGGCCTCGTCTGGGCCATCGCGATCGTTTGCGCCATCGTCGTGGTGCTGCGCTACGTGTTCCTGATCAGCTTCACCTGGCTGCAGGAGCTTTACGTCTGGATTCACGCGGTCGTATTCCTTGCCGCCGCGAGTTTCGCCATGCTTGTGAACGCACATGTGCGCGTCGATATTCTTTACAACAGATGGTCCTTGAAGACGCGGACAATCGTAGAAATCCTGGGCGCTGTTGTCTTCACCCTGCCCTGGCTGATTGTGCTCGCGTTTCTCACTTGGCCCTTTGTGCTTGATTCCTGGAAAATTCTGGAAGGTTCGGCTCAGCCGAACGGCATGCCGGGCGTTTATCTCTTTCGTTCCATGCTGCTCGTCTTCTGCGCACTTATGACGCTGCAATGCCTCGCTATCATCGCACGCGGAATTCTCGTGCTGACCGGCGACCGGGACGCTGCGAACACACCGCCCTACGCCATTCCCGTCGCCGAAGCGGCCAGCAAAACACACTGAAGCGGAATAAGCGGCGATGCTGACAACCGGCGACATCATCTCAATCGTATTTTTCCTCTCGACGCTGGCTGCGCTGATCACCGGCCTGCCGATCGCCTTTTCGTTGGCCGGCCTTTCGCTGATCTTTGCGTTTATCGGCCACTCCTTCGGGGTCTTCGACTACTCGACATTGCTCAATCTGCCGCTGCGCTATTTCGCGGTGATGACCAACGAAACGCTGGTCGCCGTGCCGCTCTTCGTCTTGATGGGCAACATTCTCGAGCGCTCCGGCATCGCCGAGTCCCTGCTCACGACGATGGGAAAGCTGTTCGGCTCGCTGCGCGGCGGTCTTGGTTACTCCGTCATCATTGTCGGCGCGCTTCTGGCTGCGGCGACGGGCGTCGTCGGCGCAACCGTCGCAGCCATGACGCTGATCGCGCTTCCCGCCATGCTGCGCGCCGGTTATCAGCCGAAACTGGCAACCGGCATCATTTGCGCTTCTTCGACGCTCGCGCAGATCATTCCACCATCAACCGTTTTGATTTTTACCGCCGATATCCTTTCGGGCGTAAACCAGACGGCCCAGATGAAGATGGGCAACTTCGCTGCCGCGACGCTTTCGGCCGGCGACCTGTTCGCCGGCGCCATGATCCCCGGCCTCATGCTGGTCGGGCTCTATCTCACTTATGTCTTCGCCAAATCGATCGTTCATCCCGCGTCGTGCCCTGGACTGGTGGTGTCGGATGACGAGCGCAAGAACCTCTGGCGGGAAATTCTGGTCGCACTCGTGCCACCACTCCTGCTGATCGTCGCCGTGCTCGGTTCGATTATCACCGGCGTTGCCACACCAACCGAGTCGGCCTCGATCGGCGTCGTCGGTGCGACCGTGCTCGCTCTGTTCAAGCGCAAGTTGACCTGGGCAAGCGCGATGGAAGCCGGCCGCAATACCGTAATCACCACCGCCATGATCTTCGCGATCGTGCTGGCCGCGTCGCTGTTCGCCCTTACTTTCCGCGGACTTGGCGGTGAGCATATGGTTGAGCAAGCGCTGAAGGACATGCCCGGTGGCGTCTTTGGCGCGGTTCTGATCGTCATGCTGGTGATGTTCGTCCTCGGCTTCTTCCTCGACACCTTCGAGATCATCCTGATCATGCTGCCGATCTGCGGCGGCCCGCTGATCCTGCTCGGCGTCGATCCGATCTGGCTCGGCGTGATGGTTGCCGTGAACTTGCAGACCAGTTTCCTCACACCGCCGTTCGGATACACGCTCTTCTATATGCGCGGACTGGTTCCGGCCTGGATCAAGACCACGGAAATATGGTCGGGCGCTGTGCCGTTCATCATCCTGCAATTTATCGGTCTTTCGATCCTCTGGCGCTTCCCCGAACTGGCAACCTGGCTGCCGAGCGTGTTGC
>CAUJKG010000002.1 GCA_963205465.1 Pseudomonadota bacterium
GGTGATGCCGGCGAAGGTCGCCTGGAAGCAGACGAAAATCAGTTCCGGAATGGCGACGCCCACCGAGAAGGTGCCGCCCGGCGATTCAGCCGTGACGCCCGAGAGGAAGGCCTTCGAGAAGCCGCCGATGAAATCGGAGCCGCCGGTGAAGGCGAGCGAATATCCGTAGAGGAAGTAGATCACGAAGGCGACGACGACCGCGTAGAACACCTGCATCAGCATCGAGAGCATGTTCTTCGAGCGGACGAGGCCGCCGTAGAACAGCGCGAGGCCGGGCACGGTCATTACGAGCACGACGATGGTCGCGACCATCATCCAGGTGGTGTCGCCCTTGTTGATCGTCGGGGCGGCAGGGGCAGTCTGCGCCAGAGCCGGCTCGGCGAAGAAGGCCGCCGCCGCCAGCGCGGCAAGGCCCGCGCCAATGAGCTTCTTGAACGTCATGGGAGAATTCTCCGTCACATATCTATGAAGGTTGCGGGGATCAGAGCGCATCGGCGTTCTGTTCGCCGGTGCGGATGCGCACCGCTTGATCGATCGAGAAGACGAAAATCTTTCCGTCGCCGATCTGGCCGGTTTTGGCGGCTCCGGTGATTGCGTCGATCACCGGCTTGACCTGATCGGTCGCGACCGCGACTTCGATCTTGAGTTTGGGAAGGAAGTTCACCGCGTATTCAGCGCCGCGGTAAATTTCGGTGTGACCCTTCTGTCTTCCGTAGCCTTTGACCTCGGTTACGGTCAGTCCGTGTACGCCGATGCTGGTCAGCGCATCGCGCACTTCCTCCAGCTTGAACGGCTTGATGATGGCCATGACGATCTTCATGTGGTTCCTGTCCCCCAGTGGCGCCGGAGACAAGGAGCTGCCACCGGACTTGCTGATCGGACTTCACGCACGGGAAATTGCTCCCGCTGGCGAGTCGGGAGCTCTCTAATCAAGGGCCGTGCCAGACTGGGTGCGCTGCGGGAATCGCTTGAGTCGCAAGGACTTGGCTGACTCAGAAATAAGCAGCTTCCCGGGAAAGCCGTATTTCCCCGGCTGAGTGCCTATAAATTAGGCAACTGTACCGCGGCTGCCTGATCCGCGATCAGCCGTTTTGAATGCCGGATAGGCGAAGGGGCTAGGACGTCTTCTTCTGGAAGTTCGGATCTTTCCTCCGAATCAGCCCTTCCTGCGCGACCGAAGCGACCAAGGTGCCGTCGCGTGTGAAAAACTGGCCGCGCGAAAAGCCGCGGGCGTTATTCGCGTTGGGCGAATCCTGCGAATAGAGAATCCATTCGTCGGCCCGGAACGGGCGGTGAAACCAGAGCGCGTGATCGAGGCTGGCCGGCTGAATCGAGCGGGAAAAAACCGACTTTCCATGCGGAATGAGTGCAGCGTCGAGTAGCCCCATGTCGGAGGCATAAGCCAGCACGCAGCGGTGAATCACCGGATCATCGGGTAGCGGCGCCAACGACTTCATCCAGACGTTGAATGTGGGCTCGCGATAGTCCTTCGAGAGGTAGCGCATGTATTCGACCGGCCGCAGCTCGATCGGGCGCTCGCGCTCGTAATATTTGCGCACGGCCTCGGGCAGCATCGGCATGACTTTCTCGCGGATGTCCTTCTCGCTCGCGAGTTCCTCGGGCATCGGCACCTTCGGCATCACCGCTTGATGCTCGTAACCTTCCTCGACCTTGTGGAAGGAAACGCCCATGGAAAAGATCGCTTCGCCGTGCTGGATCGCTTTCACCCAGCGCGTGGTGAAGCTGCCGCCGTCGCGGATGCGGTCGACTTCATAGACGATCGGTACTTTTGGATCGCCGCCCAGCAGAAAATAAGCATGCAGCGAATGACACTGCCGGTCCGGCACCGTGCGATAGGCCGCGACCAGCGCCTGCCCGATCACCTGCCCGCCAAAGACGCGCGTGAAGGCATCCTTCGGCGAATAACCCCGAAACAGGTTCACCTCGATGGATTCGAGATCGAGGACTTCGAGCAGCGTTTTGACCGCTTTGGTCATCAAAAATACCTTCATGCAGGCGGCGGGTTGCCGGATCAGCCGTAGCGTACCTATCCTGCGGCCATGGACAAGGGAATCACTGACAAGCCGCTCGATGTGGCCATCGCGGGCGCGGGAATTGCGGGTACCGCTCTCGGCGTCGCGCTCGCGCAGACATTGGGCAGCCGTTTTGCCGTTGCGATTTTCGATCCCGCGCTCGGCGGCGATCCCGCGCGGGACGACCGGGTCGTTGCGATTGCGGGCGGCGCGCGCAAGCTTTTCGAAGCGATCGGGGTCTGGGAGCGGCTCGGCGAAGTGCAGCCGATTCGCGCGATGGAAATTACCGACTCCAAATTGAACGACGCGGTGCGCCAGACTTTTCTCGAGTTCGCCGAGGAGGAAGACGAGGAGCCGCTCGCGCATATGGTGGAAAACCGGGCGCTGATCTCAGCGCTCCGCGAGGCAGCACAAGAAACCGACATCGCGCTGGTCGAGAGCGGCATCGAGAGCTATGCGGCGGACGAGAGTTTCGCGCGTTTCAGCGCAGGCGGGAAAGCCTATCGGGCGCGTTTGCTCGCCGCGGCCGACGGCGCGCAATCCAAGCTGCGCACGCTCGCCAAGATTCAAAAAGTTTCGAGCGACTATGGCCAGTCCGGGATCGTCGCGACCATTGCACATGCGCGCCCGCATCTCGGCAAGGCCACGCAACATTTTCTGCCGAGCGGTTCGTTCGCGATCCTGCCGCTTGCCGGAAACAAGTCTTCCATCGTGTGGACGGAAGCGAGCGACGAAGCCAAACGCATCGTGGCATTGCCGCCTGCGGAATTTCTTGCCGAACTCGAACTGCGCTTCGGTTTGCAACTCGGCGACCTCGAAGTGCTGTCGCCGCCGCGCGCTTATCCTTTGCAGATTTCGATCGCGCGCTCTTTCATCGGCAACCGGCTTGCGCTGGTTGGCGACGCGGCACATGTGATTCATCCGCTGGCCGGGCAGGGACTCAATATGGGTCTGCGGGACGTCGCGGCGCTTGCCGAATGTATCGCAGACAATGCGCGGCTCGGCCTCGATCCCGGTTCGCCCGAAGTGCTCGCGCGCTACCAGCGCTGGCGGCGTGCGGATACGGTGGCGATGGGATTTGCGACCGATAGCCTCAACCGGCTGTTCGCGAACAGTTCGACGCCGCTGAAATATCTGCGCGATCTCGGTCTCGGGCTGGTCGACCGTGCGCCGTCTCTGAAAAAATATTTCGCCCGCGAGGCGGCCGGCCTCACGGGCGATGTTCCGAAACTTCTGCGCGGCGACTTTATCTAGATCTAGTCGATAAGCGGCCGCGCTTCTTCGGGAAGCATGATCGGAATGCCATCGCGGATCGGATAGACCAGCTTCGCCGAGCGCGACACCAGGACCTGTTTTTCCGCATCGTATTCGAGCGGTCCCTTGCTCAAGGGACAAACGAGAATTTCCAGGAGCTTGGGGTCAACGGTGTGACGCTCGTTGTTCGTTGGTTTTTCCAATTCGGGGGACTCTCCAGGTTGGTGGGAAATCAGCCGCAGCTAAACGCGGATATTACTGCAAGGTTCCGTTCTCGTCCGCCTCTCCGGCGGCAAGCGCAATTTCCGTAGCGGCGACAAGCAGTTGCGCTCGCACGCGCAGATCCGGCGCTTCCAGGAGCGCCTGCTTTTCGCGCACGCCGAAGGGCGACATCAGGGAAAGTCCATTGACGAGGGCTTCGGTCGGCGCCTGCGTGATCCCGGACCAGTCGGCCTCGATCGAATTTGCGGCGAGATAATTCGCAAGCGTCTTCAGAAGCGCATCGCGATCCACCTCGTCCTCGCCCAGCCCCTGCACGAGATCGGAAGCGAAGTCGTTGTAGGACACTTTGCACTGCCGATAAGGGGTGCCGGCATCGACTTCCTCGACGATGCGAAAGCGCGCGACGCCAGTCAGGATGACTTGATAACGGCCGTCTCCACTCTCGCCGAAATTGGTGAGCCTGCCGGTGCAGCCCACCGCATAAAGCTGCGGCGTCTTGCTCAGGTTCTCTTCGGGCTCGTTCGGCTGGATCATGCCGATCACGCGATCGCCGCGGATGACGTCTTCGATCATCTGCAAATAGCGCGGTTCGAAAATATTGAGCGGCAGCTCGACCCGCGGCAACAACAACGCGCGCGGCAACGGGAACACCGGAATTACATCCGGAATATCCTGCAGCAGACGATATGGGTTGTTGATGGCCATGAAATGCTTTTCGTGCGTCGGTGTTACGAGAACAGCAGCGTGGAAAGTTTCTTGCGCCCGTCGACGGTGGCTTCGTCCATCGGGCCCCAGGCTTCGAAGAACTGCAGAAGCTGCTTGCGCGCGCCGTCCTCGTTCCACTTGCGGTCTTTCTTGATGATCGCGAGCAGATGTTCGGCGGCTTTGGCCTTTTCGCCTTTGGCGTTCAGTGCGAGCGCGAGATCGAAACGCGCCTGATGGTCGTTCGGGTCGGCCGCGACTTTCGCTTCGAGATCGCCTGCTTCGCCGCCGACTTTCTCGGCCTGTTCGGCGAGATCGAGCGCTGCTTTTGCTGCGGCAATCGCCGGCGCAACGGTCTTGTCCTTGGCGGCGTCGGCGGGAATGAGGGCGAAGGTTTCCTTCGCCTGTTCGATGTCGTTCGCGGCGAGATGACAGCGCACGAGACCGGCCAGCGCCCGTGCATTCGCGGGGTCATCGGTTAGTACTTCGGCGAAAAGCGAAGTTGCATCGTCGAATTCACTCGCCGCGAGTTTCGCTTCCGCCTCGTTGAGGAGTTCGGTCGCGGGATTGGTCTTTCCAGTGATCCGCTCGATGAAGGCTGTAACCTGGCCTTCGGGCAACGCGCCGACGAAGCCGTCGACCGGCTGGCCCTTGTCGAAGGCGAAGACGGCCGGGATCGACTGGATGCCAAGCTGACCCGCGATCTGCGGATGCTTGTCGATGTCCATCTTGACGAGCTTCACCGCGCCGCCGGCTGCGCGGACCGCTTTTTCGAGCACGGGGCCGAGCGCCTTGCAGGGCCCGCACCACTCCGCCCAGAAATCGACCAGAACCGGACGCTTCTTCGATTCCTCGATCACGTCCTTCATGAAGGTCTGGGTGGTGGTGTCGGAAATGACGTCGCCTGCGGCCGGTGCCGCGGCGCCGTTTCCAGCGTTCAACTCCATAATTCGCTCCCGAAAAGCGCGTTTCGCGCCGAGGTTCCGGTCCATAGATGGGGCGCGGAGGCCCCGAAAGCAAATGGAAAGGGGTCGGGAGAGTGTTTCCGGGCCCTCGAACGAACCTTGGTCATTTTCAGGTGTTGCGTGCGGGAAGGCTTTTGCCTAGAACCCCCGCTACCCGGTGGGCCTGACCAAGGTCTGCCAGTCCGGATGCGGGTGTAGCTCAGGGGTAGAGCACGACCTTGCCAAGGTCGGGGTCGAGGGTTCGAATCCCTTCGCCCGCTCCAATTTTCTTCAGAAAATCACTCACCGATCGCGTGCAGCACGATCTCGCGCCGGTGCGGGCGCGTGCGGTGCTCGAAGAGATAGATGCCCTGCCAGGTGCCGAGCACCGGGCGGCCATCCGCAATGGGAATCGAAAGGCTGGTCTGGGTGAGTGCGGCGCGCAGATGCGCCGGCATGTCGTCGGGCCCTTCAGCGGTGTGGATATAGCGATCCGATTCCGGCGCGATTTCCTCGAAATAATTCTGCAGGTCGGTTTGCACGTCGGGATCGGCATTCTCCTGAACCAGGAGCGACGCCGAAGTATGGCGGCAATAGACGGTGAGGAGACCGGTGGAGAACTTTTCGCGCTCGAGCCAGCGCAATACTTCGCGCGTGAATTCATAGAGCCCGCGGCCTTGGGTCGAAATCGTAAGGCTGTGCACTGCCTGCCGCATTCCTTACCTTCTCCTTACATGCGTAGCGTTAGTGTCCCGCCGCCAGCGTGCCGATATAACGCGGATCGGAAACACCGGTGATGCCTTCGGGGGTTACGAGAATCGAATTCGCCGCCCCAATGTTGAAGGGGAACGGACTCACTTTATGTCCGTAGCGTTCGAAGGCGGCGAAGTTCTCCGGTTGCATCGTGGCCTCGAGCGCCCGCTCGATCCGCACCTGATCCGGCATCCATTGATGATGCACGCGCGGGAGCAACACCGCCTCCGCGATATTGAGTTTATGATCGATCACGCCGCTGACGACGCGCAGGACCGTAGTGATGATGGTCGAGCCGCCGGGCGAGCCGGTGACGAGAAAAACCTTGCCGTCTTTCAGAAGAATCGCAGGCGTCATCGAGGAGAGCGGCTTTTTGCCGGGGCCCGGCGCATTGGCGGCGCCCCCGATCAGGCCGAAAGCGTTCGGCACGCCCGGCGCCAGCGCGAAATCGTCGAGCTCGTTGTTCAGGAGCACGCCGGTGCCTTCGGCGACGAGGCCAAGCCCGAAATTGAGGTTGAGCGTGACGGTGGCGGCGACCGCATTGCCGTATTGATCGAGCACGGAATAATGCGTGGTGTTGTCGCCTTCCTTCCGCGGCGTCAGTCCCGCGCGAATCACTGACGAAGGTGTTGCCTGGTCCGGGTCGATGGTGGCGCGGACCTTCGCGGCATAGTCCTTCGCGATCAGCCGCTCGAGCGGCACGTTTACGAAAGCAGGATCTCCGAAAAACTCCGCGCGGTCGGCATAAGCGCGCTTCATCGCCTCGACCATGAGATGCAAAGTCTGCGGCGCGTTGGGCCCGTATCTGCCAAGATCGTAGCCTTCCAGAATGTTGAGAAGCTGCACGAGCAAGGCGCCGCCCGAAGACGGCGGCGGCATCGAAAGAATATCGTAGCCGCGATAGCTGCCGCGAACTACTTCGAGCACTTCGGTCCGGTATGTTGCGATGTCTTCGGCGGTCATGACGCCACCGGCATCGCGCACCGCAGCCGCAATCTTCTGCGCGATTTCGCCGCGATAAAATGCGTCGGGACCTGCCTTCGCAATCGCTTCGAGAGTATTGGCGAGATCGGTCTGCACCAGGCGGTCGCCGTCATTAAGCGGTACGGCGTCTTGGGAGAAAATCTTCGCGGTCGAAGGCCAGCGCAGAAGCGTGCGGTGGAAGAAGTTGATCGAGCGCGCGAGATCGCTTTCGACCGGAATGCCGTCGCGTGCAAGCTTGATCGCGGGCGCAATCAGTTCGGCGAGCGTGAACTT
>CAUJKG010000003.1 GCA_963205465.1 Pseudomonadota bacterium
TGGGGCGTTATGTATCACATGCGAAACTTGAAGCAGGTGCCGGAGCATACGCAGCAGGGTTTCGCCTTCGTCACGAACAGCAAAAACTTTGCCGAGATGGAGAAGTTTTTCGAAACCGTGGACCTCGCTCCCTATGCGTCGAAGATCAAATGTCCGACTTTGGTCGTGCATGGCGGGCTGGATGCCATCACGCCGCAGGATAATGCCGACCTGCTTCTGAAGGACCTTACGTGCGAAGTCGAAACCATGATCTGGCCGGACAGCGTGCATTGCTGCCATGACCGCTCGCACATTGTTCGCCCTGGCATGGCGGACTTCATGATGCGGAAGCTATAATCGGCGCTTCCACCTCCATCGAGTGAGAACCATGCTTGGAAAAGCGGTTCCGCGAAAAGAAGACGAACGACTGATTACCGGCCGGGGGCTGTATGTCGAGGACGTGCAGCTTCCCGGCATGCTTTACGCATCGTTCGTGCGCAGCCCCCATGCGCGCGCCGAGGTTTTGTCGGTAAATAAAGAGGCGGCGTTGGCGCTGCCCGGCGTTGTCGGTGTGTACGACGGCAGTGAGTTGCCGGCACTGAAAGCGCGCCTGCCCGAGCTGAATGGCTCGGTCACGCTAACGAGTCCCTACATCGATCAGATCAAGCTGCCGGATCACCTGCTGTTTCCGAAACGTGCGAGCTATGTAGGCGAGCAGGTTGCGGTGGTGATTGCCGAATCTCCTTATGCCGCGGCAGATGGTGCCGCGGCGGTGGAGGTGGAATACGACCCGTTGCCGGCGGTGGCGCGCTGGGAAGAGGCGATGAAGCCGAGCTCGCCTCGCGTGCATGACGGTTTCGATAACGTCGTTGCGCATCTGAAGCACAAAGTCGGCGATGCGGATGCTGCCTTTGCGAATGCCGAGATTGTGATCGAGTGCCGCTTGGAGACGCAGAGCTTGAAGTCGATGGCGATCGAATGCCGCGCGGTTGCCGCGCAATTCGATCAGGCCACCGATTCGCTGAATATTTGGTCGACCGGCCAGTTCCCCTACATGATGCGGAACACGATTGCGGGCGTGCTCGGCCTGCCGAACGATCAGGTACGCGTGATTGCGCGCGATGTCGGCGGTGGCTTTGGCCTGAAGGGAGTGCTCTACGCCGAAGACGTCATTATTCCCGTGCTTGCTTATCATCTGCGCCGTCCGATCCGTTGGGCCGAGACGCGCAACGAGCATATGATTTCAGCGAACCATTCGGGCAATCAGGCACATGACGTGCGCATCGCCGCGAAACGCGACGGCACCATCCTTGGTCTTGACCTGAAGCTATATAAGGAAGTGGGAGCCTACGACCACTTCGACATGATGCTCCAGATCAACACGATCAATCATCTGACGACACATTATAAAGTGCCGGCGCTCAAGATTGAAGGCTGGGCGATCTCAACCAATACCCCGCCGGGTTCGCCGTATCGCGGCGCGGGTCGCGTTGAAGCCGTATTCACCATGGATCGCGTGCTTGATGCGATTGCAAGAGAGACGGGTCTCGATCCGCTCGAGGTGCGCAAGAAGAATATAGTGACGACGGCCGATTTGCCGTATCGCAACGGCCAGATCTATCGCGACGGCGTGCCAGTTGAATATGACGGTATCGATTTTCCGTTGCTGCTGAAAAAGGCGACTGACCGCGTTGACTATGAAGGCTGGCGTAGCAAGCAGAAAGAGTTGCGCGCGGAAGGCCGCTATATCGGCATCGGCATCGGTAGCTACGTCGAAGCCGGCGGTCTCGGTCCTTGCGAGGGTTCCCGCGTCAAGATCGACGAGCAGGGACGCGTATCGGTTTTTATCGGCGTAAATTCGCAGGGGCAGAGCCACGAGACGACGCTGGCGCAAGTCGCGGCGCATGCGCTGGGCGCAAAGTTCGAGGATGTTTCCGTATTCGGCGGCGATACCAAGCTGATGGATTTCGGCTTCGGCACGGGTGCTAGCCGTGTCGCGGTGAACGCAGGCAATGCCGTGATGAAGGCCGCAGGCGAAGTGAGGAAGAAGGCGGTAAACCTTGCGGCTAAGGTGCTCGACTGCAGCGAGAGTGAAATCGTCATCAACGACAGTGTTGTCTCGGTTGCGGGCGCCACGCAGAACTTTATCACGCTCGGCGATCTTGCGGCGCGCTCGGTTCGCGACAAGCGCATGGTCGAGCTCGGCGGGCCCGGTCTGCACGCGATGGAGTTCTTCTATCCGCGCACGGTAGTCTGGGGCAGCGGCGTTAATATCGCTGTCGTTGAAGTCGATCCGAGAACCGGCGCGGTCAAAGTATTGAAGTACGTCATCGTGCACGATTGCGGTCTGCCGCTGAATCCGCTGGTCGTCGATGGACAGATATCCGGCGGCTTCGCGCAAGGGTTCGGCATTACGTTTGGCGAACACGCAGTCTTCGACGAAAACGGCCAGGTGCTCAGCGGCAGTTTGATGGATTATTATGTGCCGCGGATCGGGGACGTTCCCGAAATCGATGTCGAACACGTTGTCTTTCCGACCAAAGACAATCCGCTTGGAATAAAATCGGTCGGCGAGAGCGCACCAAATGCGCCGGGCGCAGCGTTCAGCGCCGCGATCGAAGATGCGCTGCAGGGCAGAATCTCGATCACGCGGCTGCCGATCACGCGCAGCACAATTCTTTCGGCTTTGCGTGCGTCATGAAACATAAAGTCTCGATAGAAGTGAATGGCGTGAAACGGGCGGCCGAAGTTGAGCCGCGCAC
>CAUJKG010000004.1 GCA_963205465.1 Pseudomonadota bacterium
GGCGTGGCCGCAGGAGGTGATGACCACGAGCCCCTTGCCTTTGATGTTGAATACCGTCGCGTGCTCGTGGTGATGCAGGTCGGGGACGATCTTTCCCTGCAATTCGGCAGGGGTGTAATGCGTTGCGTCGCAGCCGAGGCCGTCTTTCTTCGGCGCATATTCGACCAGCGTGTTCGGAATCACCTTCTCGAAGGTGGTGCGCGCGATCTTTCCGGTCGTGAAGGAGTGCCCGATCACGGTCGGATTTTCGGCAAGCACGACGGGCACGCGCTGCTGCTCGATCTCGCGGCGATCGAGCGTGCCGAAGTCCGTGAACTGGCCTTCGACCGGTGTGCGGGAAACGCGGTGGCAGAAGTTATCTTCGCCGCCGGCATAGAGCTTGATGTCGGCCGGCAGCTTGTCGCGGAATTTGGCGAGAAAGCCGTTCAGTCCGCCGAAATGATCGAAGTGCCCGTGGCTCACGATCAGCGCGCTGATCTTCGACGGATCCACCTTCAGGATTTCGATGTTGTTGAGGAGCGCGTCCGGGCTGTAGCCGAAATCGAGGAGCGAGGTGCGCTGGTTGTTGCCCTGCTCGGATTCGAGCAGCAGCGAAAGGCCCCACTGGTTATGCAGCGTGCGGCGATAATCTTCCGCAGCACGTGCACGGATCGCCTTCACGCCGTTCACTTCCTGACCGCGCAGGAAAATGTCGTGGGCGCTGTCGAGCAGAACCCGGATGGTCAGCTTGTCCACCACGGGCGGCGTAATCGGCGCCGCGTTCGCGATTTCGAAGCAGATGAAGTTGCCTGCTGCCGTAACACCCGCCACCGCAGCAGAACCTTTCAGAAAGTCGCGCCGCCCCACTGACATGATATTCTCCGTTTAATATATGTTATTCTAGATCAATACTCTTCTATAAATGTGAAATAGAGTCAATATACGAAAATTGTCAGTATTACTGAGCTGGCATGCGTAATTTGCGCTTGTGGAAGGAAGACCAGCCTAGCCGGGAATGTTCTGTAGCCGCTCCAGCTTGCGGACCAACTCGGCGCCGGAAGCGGCGGTCAGCGCATAGCGCGTGAAGAGTGCGATCGGGCGCGGCGGCATGTTCTCGACGTCCAGCGCATCGACCGCGCCGGGAACGGCCTCGCCCTTGCCGAGCGCGGTGAGATCGACGATCGCGGCGTCGAGAAACTTCATCATGCCTGCTTCGTCTTTCTCATAGATCGCCTTGGGACGCTCGGGCAGCGTCTTGTCGCGCGCCAGCACGCGAGCCATGCGTTCCATGATGAGTGAATGCACGGAGAACAGCGTCTTCACCGGAAGCCGCCCGCCCCAGATTGTTTTCAATACCGCGAAGCCGCTTTTGGTGTGGGACAAAAGCACGCGATCGCCTTTCGCATATTCGATGTTGGCGAAGGCATTGCCGCCCTGATCGAGATATTTGTGGAGGATCATTGACGCTTCAGAAGAATTTCAATCGCCGCCGCCGATATAGCCCGCGATCAGCCAGTTGCCGTTGCGTTTCACATAGCACAGGCGAGGATCGAGCAAGGTGAGGAGTTCGCCGGGTTGCACGAAGGCGCGCTTGCCGTCCGGCAGGATGACCGGCGTCCAGTCTTTCGCAGGATCGAAGTTCTCGCTGCGCGCGGCGAGATCGGTATAGACGAAATTCATCGCGAGCTTGCCGGTTTCCGGCGAGCCATGCGCGCCTTGCTCGCGCGCGATCACGTGCGCATGGGCGGGATAGCTCCATTCATGGACGTCGCTTTCGGTGCGTGCGACCAGCGCCTCGAACGCTTTCTCGTCGTAACGCGGCGCGGGAGGGCCGCAGAACACGCTCTTTTTCTTCTCATGCGGACCGGTAAGCTGATCGGCGAAGGCGGTTAGGTTGCGCCAGCCGGTGGCATTCTCCGCATCGAGTTCGAGCGCGGCCGCAAAATTGCGGAACGCGCCTTTCTTCTTTTCGTAGCCGCCGCCGAAATCCCGCTCCCAGAAGAAATCACGCGCCACATATTTCTCCAGCGCCTTGCGGTCTTTCTTGCGGGCAATGTCGGCGAGGATCGAGCGAAACACGGTAAGCGCAGGATCGTTCGAGCGCTTGGGGAAAGCTACGGCGACCGGCTCGTAGCGCGTCCATTTCGGCTGTGCCTCGGCAATACCGGCAAGTGCGAGCGCAATCAGCGCTGCGGCTGCCAGGCGGCTGTCAATCAACGGCCCGTCCCCCTCACGAGCCCCAGCCTAACACGATTGCGGGAAACGCAACGCGCTTTGCGAATTATCTGGCCGCGCAGCGATCGCCGGATGTCGGGGTCGAGTCAAAGACTCGCGTAATCTCGGCATGCTGGTGCAAGCCGAAGTCGCGCCGTTGCAGTCGTCCGTCGCGGGCGTGTTCCTTGATCATGGCCAGCATACGCTCGCGCTGGCGCAGGACTTCTCCGGTTTTCACCGGAATCGTCCAGTGCGGGCGGGATTCAGCGTGCATCTTGATCGCGTCGGTCACGCGCAGATAGCGGTTCACGCCTTCAATCGCCAGCGCACGGTTGTCCCGGTCGCAGACGTTCAGCGGGTTGTGGTCGAGCACGCAGATCAGGAACGGGCCGACGGTCGCGGCGTAATTCACGGTATGGCTGCCGCCGCGGATGATGTTGCGGATCAACCGCGGATCGAGTTCGGCGGTAGTCTTGCGGCGCCGGTAATATTCGATGGTATTCGCGCAAGTGAGGTAGGCGGGCGCCTCTTCCATGCGGCCAACCCGTTGCGGCGACGCGATCGAAGCAAAGAATTCGGTGCGATGGACCTGGGGTTTTCGGTACGAACCGGGGAAATACGCGAAGACTTCGAGGGAGGCGGCGCCGATGAAGCCCACGATCAGCGCGACAAGGATCACGCGCAGCCATCGCGGCGAGAATAGCCCGCTCCATACACCTTGTTGATCGAAGTTCATTGCCGTTCGCCGCGCACGCTACATCGACGGCAACGATAGCCGGTATGATGCAATTTTTGCTTAATTGCAGACGCGGAAAATTCTTAGGCGTTTTTTCGTTGCTTCGTTAAAATTGCAGCGAATGACGGCGCTAGACGCCGCGCAGCATGATTCCGACCATCAGCACCGCCCAGGCGCCGGTCATGAATGCAAAACGGTACAGGCCGACGAAGGGGATCGGGAAGATCAGGCTGACCAGCGCCAGCACTGCGAGCACTACGGATAGGACGAACATGATCGTGGTGGGTGCGGTCAGGCGCATGGCAGGGCTCCGGTGCAGGCAAGGATCCATTGCGTAGGGAATCGCGTTCAGTCTAGCTTCCTCGCCCTATGCGCGCGACCCCGCCGCTTTGCCGTTCCAGGTGCCCCTATGATCCTTTCTCCTGCGATTTCGCCGATCGTTCTCTTGTTCGTCTCCAATATCTTCATGACCTTCGCCTGGTACGGGCACCTCAAATACAAGACGTCGCCCCTGATTATCGCGATCGTCGCGAGCTGGGGCATCGCTTTCGTCGAATATTGTTTTGCCGTGCCGGCGAACCGCATCGGCCATCAGGTGTATTCGGCGGCGGAACTGAAAACCATGCAGGAGGTCATTACCCTGCTGGTGTTCGCGGCGTTTTCGGTGCTTTATCTCGGCGAGAAGTTGTCCTGGAATCATCTCGTCGGCTTCGCCCTGATCGCGGGCGGCGCCTATTTCATCTTCCAGAAATGGTGAGGACCGGCAGGAACCCGGACTTCGGTCCGGGGTTTGCAACACCCACGCGGCATCAGCCCGGATTTTCTTTATGACATCGTTGCAGGCGCTCAATGCGCTGAATTTTTTCATGGCCGATGTCCGTGACGGACTTGGTCCGTTTCTCGGCGTCTATCTGCAGCAGCAGAAGTGGTCGCCGGGGGAAATCGGTCTTGTCATGACGATCGGCGGGCTTGCCGGAATGATCGTCACGACACCGCTCGGTGTCGTGGTTGACCGGACCACAGCCAAGCGCGCGGTTCTGGTTTTCTCCGCGGTTCTGGTCGTGGTCGCGTCG
>CAUJKG010000005.1 GCA_963205465.1 Pseudomonadota bacterium
CGTTCGCCACTTCCTGCCAGGCATGCGGATCGTAGCGGTCGCTGTGTTTGTGCTTGTGGTTATGGCCGTGTCCGTCGGTTTCGGCGGTAAGCGCCTTGACGCCCTTGCTCGCGACCAGCCGCGCGCCTTTGTAGTTCGCGCTTTTCACGAGGCGGTCGGCCCAGCCCTCGAAGCCCAGACCGTTGATGACGACGAGCCGCGCCGCCGCAACCGCTTTCGCGTGCGCCGGCGTCGGCTGAAAGTCGTGCATGTCGGTATTCGGCCCGACCAGCGTGGAAACCTCGACGCGCTCACCGCCGACCTCGCGCACGAGATCGCCGAGAATGGAGAAGCTCGCGAGCACTTTTACTTTTTCCTGTGCGCTCGCCCCTTGCGCGAACAGAAGCGCGATAGCGGCGGCGGCAAAGAAGGCGAATTTACGCATTGTTTTTCCTTTAGGGTCCCATTCAATTGCGTTGAACAAGGTTTATCACTTATCCGTTTGATCGAGCATGATCTCTTCCGAAAGCCGCTTCGCACTTTTCGGGATCATGCTCTAGAAATGAACGCCCGCTTTCAGGCGGAAGAGATCGCGCTCGAAGTTGGCGAGATCGAGACGCGCGTTGTTTCGGGCTTCCGCGCCCCACACCTGCCTGTTCCAGGCCAATGACAGGAAGCTGCGGTCGCCGATCTTCGCAAACAGCGTGGGGCCGAGATAAATCGCCTCGCCGGCAAAGGAGCGGAACGTCAATCCTTCATAGGCGCGCATATATTGCGCGTTGAAGCCGAGATAGACGTTCTCCGTCACGCGAAAGGTGGTCGCGAGCGCAAAGCCGAGCTTGGAGCCGCTCTCCCATTCCGTTTCGCCCTGCTCCAGCACGCGCTCGACCTCGTAGAGCAGGTTGAAGGCGGCGAACCAGCGGTCTTTGGCGAGCTCGGTATCGAAGATCAGCTTGTTTTCCGCGCCGTATTTGCGGCCGCGTAAGCCGGTGAGTTCGTCGTGACGCTGGATCACTGGCTCGACATGGAGCGTGACGCCGACCGGGCTCGTGCTGCGCGACACCCAGTTCCAGCGAAACTCGCCGCCAATGCCGTTGAAGGCGAGCGAATTGTTCACGTCGTCAAATCCGGCAACGCCGTCAATCTTGTGTCGTACCGCCGAGAGACTGATCGCGGCGTTAAAGGTATCGGTCACGCCATAAGCAAACTCGAACTTCTTGCCGAGCGCCTGGTAGCGGCCGTCGCGTTTGTCGAACCGGCCGATGATCTCGATCATGCCGATTTTGGCGCCGCGATGGTGCACGTCGGAACCCGAAAGAAAACCGAACAGATGTTCGGTCTCCACGCCGTGGACATGCCCGAAATGCGGGTCTTCCGGATGGCGATGCCGCTGGTCGTGCACGCGGCCGTCATCGTGGTGATGATGGCCACGATGCGTGCGCGCGTGATCGTGTGCGTGATCCTGCACATGTCGATGCGGACGTACCTGCGCCTTCGACCGCGCATAGCGCGGCGACCGCACCTCCACTGTTTCCTGTCCGAACGGCTCGCTGCCGGATTGGGCGTAAACGTCCCCGCACAATGCCAGCAGAAAGGCCGTGCTACCCACCAACCAACCCCGCATTCCGCATGGTTAGCCTAAAACCGCGTATTCACGAAGAGCCGCACGTCGCGTCCCGGCGCCAGCACTTCGTTCTTGTTGAACGACAGATGATTGCGGATATCGTCGTCCAGCAGATTGTTGCCGACCAGCCCAATCGTGATCTGGCGCGGACCGCCCGGCCCCGTCAGCGTCTTGGTGTAGCTGATTTCGGCCTTCAACAGGTTATAGCCCGCCGTCTCGGTCTCGTTGTCCGCGATCTTGTCCTGCCGGAAGGCATGCAGGTAGTTCACGCGGGCGAACCAGTTCGCGTTGCGCCAGTAAATGCCGGCACCAAGCCGCTGCGGCGGAATGCGCGGAACGTTGGTGCCATCCGAGAATTCCGCGCGCACGATGTCGTATTGGCCGTCGAGCCCGAGCGTGCCGTCGCCGAGCGGCATCACGTCGAGCTGCGCGATGACCTCAAAGCCGGTGAAGTTCGCGTCGCGTTGCGAATAGACGATCTGCTCCAGTTCCGTGCCGGCCCCGCAGGTGATGAAATCGTCGTCGCACTGGTTGCCGGTGAAGCGCTTGAAGATGAAGCCCTGATAGCGAGTGTGGAACGCGGTGGCGTCGAAGCGGAATGCGCCTTGCGCCCGTCGCAGGCCAATCTCGAAACTCGCCGCCTTTTCCTTGCGCAAATTCGGGTCGCCGATTTCGAAGGTGCCGGTCGCCTCATGCGGGCCCTTGGAGAAAAGCTCCGCCGCCTTCGGCGCACGCTCCACATATTGCGCACTCAGGCGGCCGACCATCTGATACGGCAGGTCGCGCAACAGACCGGCGCTGACGCTGAACGGCACATAGTCGCGTTTGGCGGGAAACAGCGTGAGGTCCGGCGGCGGCAGATAGCCCGGCGGCACATCGGCGCCGGTGCCGTCGATATTCACCGCCTCGATCCGCCCTGCCAGTTGCAGACGCCATGCCGGGCTCAGTTGCACTTCATTGAAGGAATAGGCCGCGAAGTTCAACGTCTGCACCGGCGAAAGCAATGTACCAGCCTCGCCAGACGTACCCAGATTCTGGTTGTTGAACTGAAAGCCGATCGCCGACTGCATCGAGCCCAGCGCGGTCTGCTGCGGCGTCAATTGAAACTCGATGCGTGCTTCCTGCTCGCGGTTCTTGTAGGTCGAGCCGATCTCCGGCGTCGGATCGTCGTGAATCTCGTCGTGCTTATAATTGGACGCGCCTAACCAGAAGCGCACGGCATCGAAATACGGACTGTCCGGGCGATATTCGCCCTTGGCGGTGAACTTCAGCTGCTGCATCGCGATGCGGGTATTTTCCGCCGCGCCCGCACCCGGAATACCGTAGAGCGCTTCGGTATAGGCGACATTGAAGCCGACATAGCCCTGATCGAAGAAGGTGGTCGCGCCGATCGATTGACCACTCGAGCGCTGATAGGTGTTCAGTTGCCGGCCATGCGGCGTATTGTAGTCGTTGGTGTGGCGGCCGAAGGCATCGAAATAGATCGCATATTTGCCGTTGCCCGCGCGCAGCACGGTCGCGCCCTGCGCGCCCTGATCCACCGAGGAAACGCTGCCGCGCACATCGACATTGATCCCCGAGAACGGCGTCGAAATGATCCGGCCGGTATCGACCTCGACGACGCCGCCAATCGCGGCCGAGCCCCAACGCAGCGTCGCCGGGCCGCGAATGACTTCGATCTGGTTCGCGATCAGCGGATTGATCGGCACGGCATGGTCCTCGCCGAAAGCGGAGACATCCATGGCGCTGATACCGTTCTCCTGCACGCGCACGCGGAAGTTATCGAGGCCGCGAATGACGGGACGGCTCGCAATATTGGGCACGAAGCCGGTGGTGGAGATGCCGGGATAATTCGCGAGCATGTCGCCGATGGAGCCCGCAGGGCTTCTGCGGATTTCATCCTGCGTCACCACCGTCACCGGCGCGAAGACATATTGCAGGATCGGAAGCGTCCCCGGATTCCAGGCAGGCGGACTTTGCGTGCCCGGCCGCGGCGCGATCGGCGACGGCGCCGTCACCACGATTTCCGGCAATATTTCCTGTGCTGTTGCTGACGACGAAACAAACGCAAAGGCCGCGGCACAGCCAAGCAGCCGCACATCAATACGCATCGAGAACCCCCGTAAGCGATACATTGTATCTTTAGTGATATATTATATCAAAACCCGGGAGGTCAACCGGTTCACATTCCCGGCTCCGTGTCCGTGAGCTTTTCGCAATGGTCCAAGACCGCTTCTGCAACTGATTTGCATTTCAATTTCAGTGGCTTGCTTCGGTCGGGGCTTCCGCCTAGAGAGCGGCGATCCCGAACCCGAGCCCGCCATGAAACGCGTCCAGATCTTTGCCACCGTGAATATCGCCGTCGGCATCGCCGTGCTCGGCCTGAAGTACCTCGCCTATTATCTGACCGGCAGTGTCGCGCTGCTTTCGGACGCGATCGAAAGCATCGTCAACGTGGTCACGGCAATCGTGGCGCTCGCCGCCATTCGCTTTGCTGCCCAGCCCGCCGACAAGAACCATCCCTATGGGCACCACAAGGCGGAATATGTTTCCGCGGTGGTCGAGGGCGTCTTGATCGTGATTGCCGCGCTCGCGATCCTGCGCGCGGCCTGGGGTGCTTACCAGATGCCGCGCATGATCGAGGCGCCGTGGCTGGGTCTCGCGGTCAACGGTGCGGCGACGCTCATCAATCTCGTCTGGGCGATGGCGCTGATCCGTCAGGGCAAAAAACATCGCTCGCCGGCACTTGCCGCCGACGGCCATCACCTGATGACCGATGTGGTGTCGTCGCTCGGCGTGCTCGCGGGTCTCGTGCTCGCGGTCTATAGCGGCATCAAGCTGCTCGACCCCCTGCTCGCGGTGCTGATCTCGATCAACATTTTGTGGGCGGGCTGGAAGCTGATGAAGGAATCCGCGGGCGGCCTGCTCGACGAGGCGCTACCCGAGGAAATGCTCGCGCGCATCCGTGCGGCGATCGCCGCCAATGCCGATGGCGCCATCGAAGCCCATGACTTGCGCACGCGCCACGCCGGACCGATGACCTTCGTCGAATTTCATCTGGTCGTAAAAGGCTCGATGTCGGTGACCGACGCGCACGAAATCTGCGACCGGCTCGAACGCGCGATCAAAGCCGAATGCCATGACGCGATGATCTCGATCCATGTCGAGCCGGACGACAAGGCGAAGCATTCCGGGATCGTGGTGCTTTAATTTAACCACAAACAATCTCCGCCTCGTACACCACCGGAAAATTCACCGAATTCGCGATGAAGCATTTTTTATGCGCGAGTTCGTGCAGGCCGCGCGCGATCGCCGCGTCGCCATCCGCGATGGTGACGTGCGGGCGCAGCGTCACGCGCTCGATCCTGCCCTCGCCGTGTTCGTCAAGCGCGAGCACGCCTTCGGCTTCATCGCGATAGCCGGTGACGACTACACCGTGCTCCGAACACAGATGCAGATACCAGAGCATGTGGCAGGACGAGAGCGAGCCGATCAGCAATTCGTCGGGGTTGTAATGCTCGGACGAATGAAACGCCGAGGTCGCGACAATCGCAGGCTTGTCCTCGCCGCGCTTGGTCTTCGCGGTGATGGTATGCGTGCGTGCGAACGAGCGATAGCTCCTGGTCCCCTCGCCGCCTTCGGCGGACCAACGCAACGTCGTTTTGTATCGATGTTCAGCCACGGATCATGCTTCCGCAGCGTTCATGTCAGTCGTTCGGCGACCAGGCCTTATAGTCACCGGTCGCATGCGGGCGCTTGCCGGAGGCGAGCGTCGAGCCGCGCGGACGCCAGGCGCTCGGCGTGCCGGTGTAGTTCGGGCGGTGCGGCTTCTGCCAGTCGCGCGGCTGGTAGTTGTCCTCGGTCGGCGGGACATCAACCGTGTGGTGCAGCCAGCCGTGCCAGTCGGGGCCGACGCGGGAAGGCTCGGCGAGCCCGTTATAGATCACCCAGCGACGCTCGAACTGGAAGTCTTTCTCCACCTTGCCGCCGCGCGTGCGGTAATAGCGGTTGCCTTCGGCATCGGTGCCGACATGCTCGCCATAGAGCCACGTCCAGAGATACGTGCCCCAGGTCGCGGAATTCCACCACGTAAAGATGCCGAGCAGGAAGTTTTTCATGGCGCCCGTCTAGCACGGCAGGTTAGCCGCGCAAACGCGGCAATTCGGGCGGCTAGAGTCTGTTTCAACTGCGTTGAATCAGTCCCGCCGCTTATCTGTTTGATTGAGCATGATCTTTTCCGAAAATCGTTTCGCACTTTTCGGGATCATGCTCTAGGCCGAGCGCGCCGGCTGCCGTTGCGCCACCCCAAGCTCCTTGAGGCGCGATGCGATGTGGACGACGACGCCCCGCACCACGCTCGATTTCAGATCGGGATCTTCGGCCAGCACCAGATGGGCGACGTCCGACAAATGCTGCTTCGGGTCAATCCCCTTCGACAGCGCCCCGAGCGTGCTTTCGTCCAGCAGCCGCTGTGCCTGCGCCACCGAATTGGTGCCATCGATCAGGCGCAGCTGGCGAAAACGCTCGACCAGCTCCTCGACCGTCCCTTCGAACGGCTTGCGCACGCCGCTCGGATTCGCGGAAAGCCCGGCGCTGATCGCCTCGGCGGCAGCCAGCGTTTCCGGCTCGTATACCGCTTCCACGCCCGACACGGGTTCCGGCGACGGTTCGGGAACCGTCTGCGGTGCGCCGACGGCTTGCGGCGCGGACGCCAGGTCGCGTTCGACGCTTTCGAAGGCGGCGCGGACGTCTTCGAGCGAAGCCGCCTGTGCCGCGGGTTCCGGCTCCACGTCGGCGACGACTTCGACATTCTCTGCCGGCAGGGCTTTCGCTTCGACGGTTTCTGTTGCGGCCGGGCTGTCCGGGGCGGCAGCCTTCTCCTCCGGCTTTTCATCCGCGGATTTCTCGCCCTCGGATTGATCTGCCCGGACTTCGTCTTGGGCCGGTTCGTCGCTTTTGGCGGCGCTGTTGTTCTCGCCGCCGACGGCCGCACGCACTGCGTCCATCACCGCCGCTTCGGTGATGGATTCGCTTTTCTCCATATCGATGGGCGTCGGCTGCGGCTCGTCTGCTTTGGCTTCAACGGGGGCAGAAGCAGGCACGCTCGCCGCGGACGCCTCTACTGAAAGCGCCGCTGCGGCAGCCGCCGTAGCAACGACCGGTGCCACAACCACCGGCGCCGCAACCACCGGTGCTGCCGGCGCCGCGGTCTTTTCCTGCGCGGCGATGATCTCTTCGAAGGTTTCCGGCTTTTCCGGCCCTTTTTCCGCGGGCTTCCGGCCCGGAATCAGCGCCGCCAGAATCCCGAAGAACATCGCGGCGGCGACCGCGAAGAAATAGAGCAGCATCGAACCCTGACGGTTCAGCGCTCCGTCGGTGCAAAGCTGCACCGGATCGAGAGTCGGTAAAGCAAGCGCACCGCGGCAAAACATCGGGGCGGCAAAATAGTGCCCCAATGCAAGCACGGCCGCGAAGAAGAATATGCCGACGAGACCAGCCCGCATCGTTAGTCCCCTCACTCAACGCAACCAAATCACACCCGTAATCCGCATTTTGCGGCAACGGCCCCGCGAAGTCTAGAAATCGGCTGGTGCGATTTTTCAAATCGCCCGGGTTGTTCTCTGTCATCGTGCCGTCGGACCGCTGTGCCAGAAAAAAAATTCTGCACCGGATTTCGGGGATAACGGGCAAAGCCTTGGAAACACGCTCCCGAATCCATTTCCCCGCGCCTAGGGTGCCGCCGTCAACTCTTTACGGCGCCGGGGAATCGGCGCCGAATGGGCGGATCAGGATCAGGCAGCCGGGGCAAGCAGCTATCCCCGTTATTCAACCCTGACCTACCAGTTTTAGTGTTTATTAGTAGGTGGCGTACTATTACTTGACGCGCAAGGTCGAGTCACCGTAGCGTCATGTTTCGTCCGGACGGGATGTAATGCGGCTGTTCCGGGCGTTCCCAAACGAGGTCTGAGACGAGGGCGCCGGGCAAATTGCCTGCCCAGCGAACGTTCTTCCTGTCGCCTTCTTGGGGGCTACAATCCGGGGTCGAACCCTCCCCTAGAGGCGGGTTGGTCCCAACACAGTGAGGGTCCGGCGGAGATCGGGCCTGAAACAAGAGAGCGACGGAACGGCGGGTTCCGGCGCCTGCAATTTAGGGGACGATGAAGATGCGTATTACGCGCCGGTACACCAAAGAAGGCCAGTCGCCTTACTCGAACATCACTTTCCGCAAGGCGACGAGCGAAATCCGCAATCCGGACGGATCGGTCGTCTTCAAGCTCGACAATATCGACGTGCCCGAGCACTTCTCGCAGGTCGCGACCGACGTGCTCGCGCAGAAATATTTCCGCAAGGCCGGCGTGCCGAAGGTCTTGAAGCGCGTTGAGGAGGAGACGGTCCCCTCGTTCCTCTGGCGCTCGACCGCGAACGATCAGGCGCTTGCCACCCTCCCCGAGCACGAGCGCTTCGGCGGCGAGACGCAGGCGACCCAGGTCTTCGATCGCCTCGCCGGCACCTGGACCTATTGGGGCTGGAAGGGCCGCTATTTCGATTCGGAAGCCGATGCCTCCGCCTTCTTCGACGAGATGCGCTACATGCTCGCCATGCAGATGGCGGCGCCGAACTCGCCGCAGTGGTTCAACACCGGCCTGCACTGGGCCTACGGCATCGACGGTCCCGGCCAGGGCCACTTCTATGTCGATCCCTTCACCGGCAAGCTGACGCAGTCCGCCTCCGCCTACGAACATCCGCAGCCGCATGCCTGTTTCATCCAGTCGGTGCAGGACGATCTCGTCAACGAAGGCGGCATTATGGATTTGTGGGTGCGCGAGGCGCGCCTGTTCAAATACGGCTCGGGCACCGGCTCGAACTTCTCGATGCTGCGCGGCGAGAACGAGAAGCTCTCCGGCGGCGGCAAGTCATCGGGCCTCATGAGCTTCCTCAAGATCGGCGACCGCGCGGCCGGAGCGATCAAGTCGGGCGGCACCACGCGCCGCGCCGCCAAGATGGTCGTGGTCGATGCCGATCACCCGGATATCGAGCAATACATCGATTGGAAGGTGATCGAAGAGCAGAAGGTCGCGGCGCTCGTCACCGGCTCCAAGACCGTTTCCAAACACATGAAGGCGGTGATGAAAGCCGCCATCAATTGTCAGGCGGATGGCGATGACTGCTTCAACCCGGAAAAGAACCCGGCGCTGAAGCGCGAAATCAAGGCTGCGCGAAAGGCGCTGGTGCCGGACAACTACATCCAGCGCGTGATCCAGTTCGCGCGCCAGGGCTACAAAGACATCCACTTCCCGATCTACGACACCGACTGGGATTCGGAAGCCTATCTCACCGTCGCCGGGCAGAACTCGAACAACTCGGTGCGCGTCACCGACGAATTCCTGCGCGCGGTGGAAAACGACGGCGATTGGAATCTCCTGCGCCGCAAGGATGGCAAGGTCGCAAAGACGCTCAAGGCCAAAGAGCTTTGGGAAACGATCGGCTATGCCGCCTGGGCCTGCGCCGATCCCGGCATCCAGTTCCACACCACGGTCAACGACTGGCACACCTGCCCGGCTTCCGGCCCGATCCGCGCGTCGAACCCGTGCTCGGAATACATGTTCCTCGACGACACGGCCTGCAACCTTGCTTCGCTGAACCTGTTGCGCTTCCGCGCCGCGGACAAGTCGTTCGACGTCGATAGCTACGAGCACGCGGTGCGGCTCTGGACCGTCGTCCTCGAGATCTCGGTGATGATGGCGCAGTTCCCGTCGCGCGAGATCGCGGAGCTATCCTACCGCTACCGCACGCTGGGCCTTGGCTACGCGAACATCGGCGGCTGGCTGATGACCGCGGGCATCGCCTACGACTCCGACGAAGCGCGTGCCTTTACCGGCGCGATCACCGCGATCATGACCGGCGTCAGCTACGCGACCTCGGCCGAGATGGCTGCCGAACTCGGCGCCTTCCCCGGCTACGAGCCGAACCGCGAGCATATGCTGCGTGTCATCCGCAACCATCGCCGCGCAGCACACGGCGATACCGATGGCTACGAGCAGCTTTCGATCAAGCCGGTGCCGCTCGATATCGCGAACTGCCCCGACCCGCGCCTGATTGCGCGCGCGGCGGCGGCGTGGAATCGCGCGCTCGAGCTCGGCCACAAGCATGGCTTCCGGAACGCGCAGTCCACCGTGATCTCGCCGACCGGCACCATCGGTCTCGTGATGGATTGCGACACCACCGGCAA
>CAUJKG010000006.1 GCA_963205465.1 Pseudomonadota bacterium
GCCCTGCATCGGCGGCGGCCTGGAAATCGCGGGGCGTAGCGATATCCGCATCTGCGACGACACCGCGCGCTTCGGTATTCCGGTCAACCGGCTTGGGCTTGTGGTGGCCTATGCCGAGCTTAAGGCGCTGCTCGATATCGTCGGCCCTGCAGCGGCGCTCGAGATGCTGCTAGAAGGCAAGATCATCGGCGCGGAGGATGCCTTGCGCATGCGGCTCGTGAACCGGGTCGTATCGTCTGCGCAACTCGAAACAGAAGTCTACGCGACCGCGAACCGCATTGCCGACGGCGCCCCGCTCGCTGCCCGGTGGCACAAGAAGTTCGTCCGCCGCTTGCTCGAACCGAAACCGCTCCGCGAAGATGAGCTTGACGAAAGCTTCGAGTGCTTCGGCACCGAAGATTTCCAGATTGGCTATCGCGCCTTCCTCGCGAAGAAGAAGCCGCAGTTCAAGGGGCGTTGATGACCGCTGGCAAGGGGCCGCTGCAAGGCATCAAGGTGATCGAGCTTTGTCACGTCATGGCGGGTCCGGTCTGCGGGCTGATGCTCGCGGACATGGGTGCGGAAGTCATCAAGGTCGAGAAGATGCCGAACGGCGACGACACACGCCGCACGGTGCCGCCGAAGATCGGTGACGAAGCCGCAGCCTTCATGATGATGAACCGTAACAAGCGCGGGATTGCCGTCGATCTAAAGACCGAAGCCGGAAAGAAGATTCTTTATCGCCTTCTGGAAACTGCTGATGTCGTGACCGAGAACTACAGCCGCGGAACCATGGAGCGCCTCGGCCTCGGCTACGAGACGCTGCGCGAAAAGAATCCGCGGCTGATCTATTGCGCCATCTCCGGCTTCGGCCGCAGCGGTCCTTATGCTGATCGCGGCGGCTTCGACCTGATCGCGCAGGGTATGAGCGGCTTGATGTCGATCACGGGGGAAGGGCCGGGCCGCCCGCCGGTGAAAGTCGGCGCGCCGGTTACCGACATAACCGCCGGGATTCTCGGTGCGATGGGAATTCTCGCCGCACTTCACGCCCGCCATCAGACCGGCAAGGGGCAGATGGTCGACACCTCGCTCTTTGAAGCGGGCATCGTGCAAACCTTCTGGCAATCCGCCATCGCGCTTGCGACCGGCGTCGCTCCGGGGCCGATGGGATCGGCGCACCCCTTGAATGCGCCCTATGAAGCGTTCGAAACGAAAGATGGCTGGATCAATCTTGGGGCGGCGAACCAGGCGACATGGCTTCGCACCTTGCAGCTTCTCGAACGCTCTGATCTCGCCGAAGACCATCGCTTCAAGGAGGCTTCCGGCCGGCTGGTGCATCGCATCGCGTTGGCGCAAGAGCTTGCGCTGGAGTTCAGGAAGCGGACGAGTGCGGAATGGCTTGCCGCGCTGGAACAGGCGAAAGTTCCGGCGGGTCCGGTCTTCGACGTGTTGCAGATGCACGCCGATCCGCAAACGCAGGCGCGTGAGATGATCGTGGAGGTGAATCACACCGCGATCGGTCGCGTAAAAACCCTTGGCGCGCCGGTTAAATTTTCAGCAACTCCCGGCGGCGTTCACCGCAGCGCACCAATTTTTGGTGAGCACACGAATGAAGTTTTGCGCGAATATGGTTTCTCGCCCGAAGAGATTGGTGAAATGGCTACGGCGCGCGCGATTCATCGAGTGTGATTGCACCGCACGCAGTTTCGCGTTGCAACATTATGGAGGCGCGGCAACACGCCATCATACCTGCGGATGATAGCGCTTGCAGAATTGATTGGTTATAAAACAATAAGGGACGACGAAAAAACATAACAACCGAGTCTCGGGGTGGAAGCAGAAGTATTGGAAAAATCGCGAGCGGCGCAATCCTCCGTGCCGTTACTTGCAGTCGAAGATTTGCACGTTCGTTTCGAGACGTCGCGCGGCACCGTGCGCGCGGTCGAAGGCATTTCCTATTCGGTCAATCGCGGCGAGGTCGTCGCGGTCGTGGGCGAATCCGGTTGCGGCAAATCGGTTTCCGCGCTGACGATCATGCGCCTGCTCGCAAAGTCAGGCCGGGTCACCGGCGGACGCATTCTGCTCGAAGGCCGCAATCTGCTCGACCTCTCGGATGAGGAAATGCGCGCGGTTCGCGGGCACGAGATCTCCATGATCTTCCAGGAGCCGATGACCTCGCTCAATCCGGTCCTGCCGATCGGCATGCAGATCATGGAGCCGCTGCTCATCCATCTGAAGATGACGGAGGATCAGGCGCAGGCCCGTGCACTGGAGTTGATGCACCAGGTCGGCATCACTGACGGCGAGCGCAGACTTGCGCAGTATCCGCACCAGCTTTCCGGCGGCATGCGTCAACGCGTGATGATCGCCATCGGTCTTGCCTGCAAGCCGAAGCTCATCATCGCGGATGAGCCTACCACTGCGCTCGACGTCACCATTCAGGCGCAGATCCTCGAATTGATGAAGAACCTGTCGCGCGAACTCGGCATCGCGCTGGTCATCATCACGCACAACCTCGGCATTGTCGCGCGCTATGCGGACCGCGTGAACGTCATGTACGCCGCACAGATCATCGAAAAGGGGACAGCGGACGACATCTTCCTGCAGCCGGGCCATCCTTATACGAACGGATTGATGCGCTCGGTGCCGCGCCTCGATGAACCGCGCGGAAGTAAGCTACAGACCATCGAAGGCCTGCCGCCGGATTTGCGGATGCCGCCGGAGGGTTGCCGCTTCGCCGCGCGCTGCCCGCACCGGATCGAGAAATGTGCGCTGCCGATCGAATTGATCCCGGTCGGTGACAGCCACGAGGCCCGTTGTCATCGGGTCGATGAAATCATGGCCGGCACGCTGAAGGTCGAGTTCCCGAGTGGCAGCGCCGTGACCTCGCAGGCGAAGAAAAGCGATAAGCCGATCCTGGAAGTCGCCCATCTGAAAAAATACTTCGGTGTGAAGGCGGCGGGTGCCGGTTTCTTCTCGAATGAGATGGCGACCGTCCGCGCCGTCGATGATGTGTCCTTTGCGATCGCGGAAGGCGAGACGCTCGGCCTCGTCGGCGAGTCCGGCTGCGGAAAAACTACCGTGGGCCGCGTGGTGCTGCGTCTCGACGAAGCGACGGACGGCACGATCAAATTTGGCACGACCGACGTGACCCATCACAGCGGCCGGGAGATGCGGGGGCTGCGCCGGAAAATTCAGGTGATTTTCCAGGACCCATATTCGTCGTTGAACCCGCGTATGACGGTTGGCGAAATCATTGCCGAGCCGTTGAAGGTCTACGGCATTGTTCCCGAGAAGAAAGCGCGGCTCGATAGGGTAGGCGAGTTGCTCAGTCAGGTCGGTTTGTTTCCCTATATGGCCGAGCGTTACCCGCACGAGCTTTCCGGCGGACAGCGGCAGCGCGTGGGCATCGCGCGCGCGTTGGCGCTTGAACCGTCGCTGATCGTTTGCGACGAGCCGGTTTCCGCGCTTGACGTTTCCATTCAGGGACAGGTCATCAACCTGCTCGAAGACCTGCAACAGCGTCTCGGGCTGACCTACCTGTTCATTGCGCACGATCTTGCCGTGGTCAGGCATATTTCCGATCGTGTTATCGTGATGTATCTCGGCAAGGTGATGGAGCTTGCAGACCGCGACGAGATTTATGCGCGGCCGTTGCACCCTTACACCAAGGCGCTGCTCGACGCGGCTCCGATTCCCGATCCCAAGATCGAGCGCGCGCGCGCTCCGCGGGCGTTACGCGGCGAAATTCCATCTCCGCTGAATCCGCCGACGGGTTGCGTGTTTCACACGCGCTGCCCCATCGCACTCGACGTGTGCAAGCAACAGAGCCCAGCCGTGCGCGAGCTGAAGCCGGGTCACCTTTCGGCCTGTCATCGTGCTGAGGAAATCCTGGAAGGAAAAGTTCTGCAAGGCGCCTGAAAAAGGTGCTGCCAATAAGAAAAGCCGTAGAAACGAACGAGGCTAATGGGAGGAAGAAAATGAGAAAGCTAGTCTTGGGCCTGATCGGCGTAGCGGCGCTGTCGCTTGCCGCCGGACCAAAAGCGGAAGCGCAGCAGCCCAAGCGAGGCGGCACGCTAAACTTCGCGATCAGTGCTGAAACTCCGCAATATGATTGCCACGGCAGCGACACCTACGCGACGCTGCATTTCTCGTCGCCGTTCTATTCGACGCTGCTGCGATACAATCTCAACAAATTCCCGGACGTCGAAGGCGATCTCGCCAAATCCTGGACCGTATCGCCGGACAAGAAGACCTATACCTTCACCCTGCATGACGGCGTGAAGTTCCACGACGGTACGCCGTTCTCGTCGGCAGACATCAAGGCGACCTATGATCGCCTGCGTAATCCGCCGAAAGGCGTGGTTTCGACCCGCAGCGCGACGTTTGCAGATATCGAGAGCATCGAAACGCCGAACCCGACCACCGTCGTGTTCAAGCTCAAGTCGGTGAACTCCTCGATGCTCGATCACTTCGCGAGCCCGTGGAACTGCGTCTATTCGGCCAAGGACCTTGCGGCCGACCCGGCTGGTCCGCGCACCAAGATTAACGGCACCGGACCCTTCGTTTTCGTCGAGCATGTGAAGGGAAGCCACGTTGCCGGCAAGCGCAACGACGCCTACTTCAAGAAGGGCCTGCCTTATCTCGACGGCTTCCGCGGCATCTTCACCTTGCAGGCGGCAGCAATGCTGAACGCGCTGCAGGGCGGGCAGGTGCTCGCGGAATTCCGCGGCGTTTCGCCAGCGGACCGCGACCGCATGGTCAGCGCGATGGGTAACAAGCTCCGCGTCGAGGAATCGAGCTGGACGCTGAACCTGCTCGTGCTCTTCAACACCGAAAAGCCGCCATTCAACGACGTTCGCGTGCGCAAGGCGCTTCTGCTCGCGATCGACCGCTGGGGCGGCAGCAAGGGGCTTTCGCGCATCTCGACGCTGCGTGCGGTCGGCGGCGTTGTCCGCCCCGGTTCGCCGCTGGCGACGCCGGAAGCCGAACTTGTGAAGCTTCCGGGCTTCGGCAAGGACATCAAGGCGGCACGCGCCGAAGCGCGCAGGCTGCTCAAGGAAGCTGGCCACGAGAAGCTGAAGTTCACCTTGTGGAATCGCAACCTTGCGATGCCCTATACGCCGGCAGGCATCTTCCTGGTCGATCAATGGCGCCAGATCGGCGTCGAGGTCGAGCACAAGCAGTCGGACACCGCGCCCTATATCGCGGCGATGCGCAGCGGCAATTACGAAGTGGCGATCGACTTCTCGAACCTGTTCAACGACGATCCGACCTTGTCGCTGACCAAGTTCCTGTCGGCCAGTAAGAACCCGCTGAACCTCGCCCGGTATGACGATCCGGAAATCGACCGGCTCTACGAGCTGCAGCTTCGCGAAGGCGACCTGAACAAGCGCCGTGCGCATATTCAGGCGCTGGAGAAGCGGCTGTTCGAGCAGGCCTATCAGCAGCCGATCCTGTGGTGGCACCGTATCGTGCTGAGCCACAAGACGGTGATGGGCTGGAAGATGTCGCCGAGCCATAACCTCGGTCAGGATCTGGCCGACGTCTGGCTCAATCAGTAACCAAAGGGATCGCGGCCCGGTTTAACGCCGGGCCGCGAAATCTGCACCGATGCTTCTCTACACGCTCAAGCGGTTGCTCCTGACCATCCCGACGCTGATCGGGGTTGCAGTGCTCGTTTTCTTCATGCTGCGTGTCGTCCCCGGCGACATCGTGGAAGTGAAGCTGCGAGGCGACGGCGGCAACGTCACGCAGGAAGTGGTGGAGCAGGAGCGCAAGCGGCTGGGTCTCGACCGGCCGCTGCTGGTGCAGTTCGGAGACTACATGCTCGGGCTCGCGAAGTTCGATCTCGGCATCTCGATGTGGACCGAGCGCCCCGTGATCGAAGAAATCATGATCCGGCTGGAATTGTCGCTTGAGGTAGCGATCCTCGCGACGATATTCGCGACGATCATATCCATACCATTAGGGACGCTGGCCGCACTCTACCGCAACACCTGGATCGATTACGTCGTGCGGATCATTACGATCGGCGGTTTGTCGATCCCGTCGTTCTGGTTCGGCATGATCATCATGCTGACCTTGCTCGCGCTGTTCAACTGGCTGCCGCCGATCACCTTCACGCCGATTTACGTGGATCCCGTCGCCAACCTCTCGCAATTAATCTGGCCAGCATTGGCGGTTGGCTACCGCTACTGCGCGGTGACCGCACGCATGATCCGCTCATCGCTGCTGGAAGTGCTCGCGGAGGATTACATCCGCACCGCCCGCGCGAAGGGCGTTTACGAAAAGCTCGTGGTGTCGCGTCACGCGCTGCGCAACGCGCTGTTGCCGGCCATTACCGTGATGGGTCTTGAGTTCGCGTTCCTGATCGGCGGGCTCGTGGTGACGGAGCAGGTCTTCAACCTCAACGGCATCGGACAGCTCTTCGTGCAGAGCGTCTCGCGCAACGATTTCATGCTCATTCAGGGCATGGTGATCCTGATCGCGTGCTTCTATGTCGTCATCAACCTCGTGGTCGATCTGCTCTATGCGGTATTTGACCCGCGCATCCGGTACGGCAACTGATGGCAAACGCTCCCTCCGCCATGCAGGCGAACTCCGCGGTGACGCTGCCGAAGCGGCCGAACCCTGTTCTGACGTTCATCCGGCAGCAGCCGATGGGGGCTGCGAGCTTCGTCGTGATTGCGATTATGATGTTCGCGGGCCTGTTTCCGCATCTGGTCTCGCCCTATAATCCGCTCGATATCGATTTCTCTTCGATCCTGGGAGCGCCATCCTGGGAGCACTGGCTCGGCACTGATGCCTTCGGCCGCGATATTCTCTCGCGTATCATTTACGGTTCTCGCACCGCGCTGGTGATCGGTTTTGCCTCTTCGGCGCTGGGCTCGGGCATCGGAGCGGTGCTCGGCATCGCCTCGGCTTATTTCGGCGGCAGGGTCGATAACTGGATTCAGCGCTTCGTCGACATCCTGCTTGCGTTTCCGATCATCGTGCTGGCGTTGGTCGTCGTCGCGGCGCTGCGCAAGACCGTAGTCTATGGCGTCGATGTCAATCTCATCATTGCGATTGCGATCCCGATCATCCCACGCGTTGCCCGCGTGGTGCGTGCTGCAGCACTTTCCGTGAACGTGATGCCCTATATCGACGCGGCGCGGGCGGCGGGTTACTCCGACACCCGCATTATCTTCCGCCACATGGCGCCGAACGTCGTTGCGCCGTTCTTGATCATGTTCACAGCCTTCATCGCCCAGGCGATCCTGCTGGAGGCATCGCTGTCCTTCCTCGGCCTTGGCGTGACCGAACCGACCGCCGCATGGGGTCTTATGCTGTCGGGCAATGCCGCTGACTTTTTCCGCGAAGCGCCGTGGATGATCATCTTCCCGGGGGTTGCAATCAGTCTTGCGGTATTTGCCTTCAATCTGTTCGGCGACAGCCTGCGCGACTATCTGGATCCGCGTTTCAAGACCTGAGCCGGAGACCTGATCCTAAGGGGCGGCGAGGAAATCCAGCGCCGCGTTATGGAATGCTTCAGGCCGTTGCATCGGCGCGAAATGCCCGGCCTCCGGCAGCAACACGAAGACCGCGCCGGGAATCTGCTTCGCGATCCATTCGCTATGCGAGCGCCGGATCACTTCATCCTGCTCGGCGTGTACGATCGCAGCCCGGGCACGTACGCGCCCGAGTTCGGATGCTGTCAGGCTCGGCTCGGTC
>CAUJKG010000007.1 GCA_963205465.1 Pseudomonadota bacterium
TCGTGACCGCCGGCACGAAAATTCCGCCATCCGCGGACGGCGCGAAAGAACCGCCGCAGGACGGCTTCCTGGCGAAGCTGAAATTCCGTCTTTCCGGAATCTTCGGCGAGGACGCCCGCACCATCGTTTCCCGTCTGGTCAAGAGCGACGGCCGAAAGCACGCGCCTCAATATGCGGTTGCTTTCGTCATGATGTTTCTGGTCGCCGGCACGACCGGTCTGACCGCCTATCTGATGCGGGATGTGATCAACCATATCTTCGTCGAACGAAACCATATGGCGGTTTGGATTCTGGGCGGCACCCTGATCGCGCTGTTTCTGGTGAAGGGCTTCGCCGAATATTTTCAGTCCGTCATTCTCGCCAAGATCGGCAACAAGATCATCGCCAGTTACCAGCGGCAGCTGTTCGACAGCACGCTCGCGCAAGGCATTCCCTTCTTCGCCCGGCAACACTCGACCGATTTCCTGAACCGGATGAACAACGGCGCGGCCGCCGCGCGCAACATCCTCAACATCGTCGTGACCAGCGTCGGCCGCGATGCGCTGACGCTGATTTTCCTGGTCGCCGTCATGGTCGTGCAGGAACCCGTCATGGCGTTCTTCTGCCTGGTGATCATGCCGGTGGTCGTGTTCGGCATCCGCAAGCTGATCCGCCGCGCGCGACAGATCGTGCAGCGCAACTTCATCGGCTCGGGCCGCGTCATGCAGACCATGCAGGAAACCGTGCAGGGCATCCGCGCGGTGAAGTCTTATAACCTGGAAGACCGCATGAGAACGCGCATGGATGAAAACATCCGCGATCTCGAAGCCAGCATGAACAAGCAGGCCCGCGTCGCCTCGCGCACGAGCCCCTTGATGGAAACACTGGGCGGCCTCGCGATCGGTCTCTTCGTCATGTACGCGGGCTACAATGTCCTGAGCGGAACGAGGATGCCAGGAGAATACTTCTCGGCGATCACCGCACTGCTTCTGGCCTATGAGCCGGCGAAACGGCTCGCGCGCATGAACCTCGATCTTGCCGCCAACCTCACGATGTCGCGCTATCTGTTCGACATACTCGACTCCAAACCCGCGGAAGCGGAAGAAGTCGCCCTTCCCCCGCTCAAGGTCGAACGCGGCGAAATCGAATTCGATCACGTAACCTTCGAATATCGTCCCGGCGAGCCGGTGCTGCGGGACGTTTCTTTTACCGCGGCGGCGCAATGCACGACCGCCCTCGTCGGCACTTCCGGCAGCGGCAAATCGACGATCATGAACCTGATCGAGCGCTTCTACGAACCCACCGCGGGCGTGATCCGGATCGACGGAGAGAATATCGCGCTGCATTCACGGCATTCGCTGCGCGACCAGATTGCTTATGTCAGCCAGGATCTGTTCCTGTTCAGCGGCACCATCCGGGAGAACATTCTGCTCGGCCGGCCCGGCGCCACGGAAGAGGAATTCATCGCCGCGGCGAAGGCTGCGCATGCGCACGACTTCATCATGGGCTTCGAGAGCGGCTACGACACCGAAGTCGGCGAGCACGGCACGCAGCTTTCCGGCGGTCAGCGCGCGCGCATCTCGATTGCCCGCGCCTTTCTCAAGAACGCGCCGATTTTGCTGCTCGACGAACCAACGGCCGCGCTCGACGCGGAGTCCGAAATGGAAGTGCAGCGCGCGCTCGACGATCTGCGCAAATCGCGCACCACCCTGCTGATCGCGCATCGCCTGCACACCGTGCTCTCGGCCGATAAAATCTGCGTGGTGGACGACGGCAACATCGTCGAGACCGGCACGCACCAGGAATTGCTTGCGCGCCGCGGGCGCTATCACGCCTTCTATCGCCTCCAGTTCGACGAACGCAACGTCGCAAACGGCTGAAGCCTCATGAGCAATCTGATCCGGCCAGTAATCCTGAGCGGCGGCGCCGGAACGCGGCTGTGGCCCGCCTCGCGCGACAGTCTGCCGAAACAGTTCCTGAAACTGCTCGGCGAGCGTTCGACGCTGCAGGAAACGCTGCTGCGCGTCGCCGATCCGAAAGTGTTCGGCAAGCCGGTCATCGTCGCGAACCATGCCTATCGTTTCTTGATCCGCGAGCAGCTTGCAGAGATCGGCATGGATGCGGACATCGTGCTGGAACCCGCGCGGCGCGATTCCGGTCCGGCGATTGCGGCGGCGGCGCAATGGATCGCGAAGACCGATCCGGAAATGCTCGTGCTGGTGCTCGCCGCCGATCACGTGGTGAGGAAGCCGAAACAATTCGTCGCCGTCTGCAAGAAGGCGCGCGCCGCGGCTCAGAAAGGCCACATCGTCACTTTCGGCATCAAACCCGATCATCCGGCCACCGGTTATGGCTATATCCGTCCGGGCAAGGCGATTACAGGCGCAGGCGACGCCCGCACCGTCGAAGCCTTCGTGGAAAAGCCCGACGCAAAGACCGCCGCGAAATATCTGAAGAAGAACTATCTCTGGAACTCCGGCAACTTCATGTTCCGCGCGCATGTGCTGCTCGACGAATACGCGAAGCATGATGCGGCAACCGTCAATGCCGCGCGTGACGCGATCGAGAACGCCGGCACCGATCTCGGCTTCATCCTGCTCGACGACGCAGCGTTCAAGCGCACGACGAAGAAATCCATCGACTATGCCGTCATGGAGAAAACCCGGCGCGCTGCCGTGATCCCGGCCGACTATGGCTGGTCCGATTTCGGCGGCTGGGGTGCGGCGTGGTCACTCTCGAAACGCGACAAGCATGGCAACGCCGCGCGCGGCCCGGTTGCCGTGATCGACGCGAAGAACAATTACATCTCCTCGGACGGCAAGCTCACGACACTCGTCGGCGCGGAGAACCTCGTCGTCGTCGTGACCGACGACGCGGTGCTGGTCGCCGACCGCGCCCGCGCCGAGGACTTGAAGAAGCTCGTCGAAAAGCTCCGCGCTGAGAAGCGCGAGGAAGCCGACAGCCATGCCAAGGTGCACCGGCCCTGGGGCAACTATCAGTCGCTGGATCGCGGCGAGCGTTATCAGGTCAAGCGCATCGTGGTGAACCCGGGCGGCCGCCTCTCGCTCCAGAAGCACGCGCATCGCGCCGAACATTGGGTGGTCGTGCGCGGCGAGGCACTCGTCACCGTCGGCGAGGAAAAGAAGACGCTGCGCGAAAACGAGTCGATCTATGTGCCGCTCGGCGCCGTGCATCGACTTGAAAATCCGGGCACGGCCCCGCTCGAATTGATCGAAGTGCAGTCGGGCAACTATCTCGGCGAGGACGACATCGTGCGCATCGAGGACGTCTATCAACGCACCACGAAGGAATAGAAGTTCGTGACCGGTATCGCGAACTGGCTCGCTGGCAAACTGCTCTAAGCACTCCGGCACCTTCGGACAACCGTTAAGAAGCAATTAACGATAGCGGTCTAGGTTCGGCGCTCGCGACGCCAACGATTGCTTCAGATGACCATCTCAACCGCCTATCAGGTCGGTCTTGGCCTGTTTCAGATCGATGCGCGCGTTCTCGCCGCGCGGCAGGAAGCCTGGGAAATTCTCGGGCCCGCTCTCGATGCGATCATCGACCGCCATTTCGAACTGCTGCGCAAGCACGCACCCTACTTCATCGAAATGATCCGGAAGAACGGCGACGACTACAAGGCGCGCACGATCAAATATACCGAGAAGCTTTTCTGCGCCCCGATCGACGAGGAATGGGTCAAGGATACCCAGGAGCGCTCGCGGCTCGAGAAGGAAATGGGCCACGACGTGCGCAGCCGGCCCGGCATGAACTCCTACATTCTCCAAGAGTTTTCCGTGCTGCTCACAAAGCAGCGCATGATGAGCCGGGCGAAAGCCTGCGAGCTTCTGGACGCGGCCACACGCATCCTCAATCTCGACATCGCGACCGCGGTTTCGATCCACTACAACTTTCAGGTCCGTACGACGCGTGCGGAAGGCGACCGCATGGGTCAGGCCGTCGGCAGCTTCAGTTCGACCATTCACACGGTGCGGAAATCCGTATCGAACGCCGTCGATCTGTTGAGCGCGACCTCCGGCGAATTGACCGCGCTTGCCAATTCAGCGTCGGAACAATCGAACAAGGCGGCGGAAGCCGCCGCCAGCACCGCGACGAATGTCGGCACCATCGCCTCGGCGACGGAAGAACTGAACGCTTCCATCGCGAACATCCACGGCGAGGCATCGAACAGC
>CAUJKG010000008.1 GCA_963205465.1 Pseudomonadota bacterium
CTCGAGGCGGAGCCCCCAGAGCGCGCCTGCCGCCGGCTCGTCGTACACCGAGAGCGAGTAGCGGTCGGAGTTGCGGTCGTCGGTGTCGACGTAGCTCCCGAACAGGCTGGAGCCGCCGATCCGCTCGAAGCGGCCGAGGAACTCGCGAAGAAGCATATCTTCGCGGAGATCATCGATCTGCGGACCATCCGGCCGCTGGATATTGAGACCATCGTCGAGTCGGTGAAGAAAACCGGCCGCTGCGTCACCGTCGAAGAAGGCTGGCCGCAATTCGGCGTCGGTTCGGAAATTGCCGCGCGCATCATGGATGCGGCGTTCGATTATCTCGATGCTCCGGTCCGCCGCGTGACCGGCGAAGACGTGCCCATGCCTTATGCCGCCAACCTCGAGAAACTGGCTTTGCCGAATGCGGGCAAGGTCATCGAAGCGGCCCGCGCCGTAACCTATCGCTGAGTAGCCTTTATGCCCGTCAACATTCTCATGCCCGCGCTTTCGCCCACGATGGAAAAGGGCAATCTTGCGAAGTGGCTCAAGAAAGAGGGCGACAAGGTCAAGGCGGGCGACGTGATCGCCGAGATCGAGACCGACAAGGCGACCATGGAAGTCGAGGCGGTCGACGAAGGTACGATCGCAAAGATCATGGTTGCCGAGGGCACTGCCGACGTTCCGGTCAATCAGGTGATCGCGGTGCTGGCCGAGGAAGGCGAGGATGCCTCTGCGGCTGCGGCGGCAGCGCCTTCCGCCCCGAAGGCGCAGGCGGCTCCGCAAAAAATAGCCTCACCTTCGGAGATTCCTGCAGCGCAGGCTCGTCCCGAAGGAAATGCGCCAGCGCCCGCCGCGAAGGACGAACCGCGCAAAGCCAACGGCAGCGACGGCCGTATCTTCTCTTCTCCGCTTGCGCGCCGGCTTGCGAAAGAAGCCGGCATCGATCTGTCCGGCGTCAGCGGGAGCGGTCCGCGCGGGCGTATTATCGCGCGCGACGTGGAAGCAGCCCGAGCTGCGGGCGGCACGCAGGCGCGTGCGGCGTCAACACCTGCCGCTGGCGGGATGCCGGTTATCTCGGCTGCGGGTGACGATCAAATCCGCGCGCTTTACGAGGAGAGCAGCTACGAGAGCGTGCCACACGACTCGATGCGCAAGACGATCGCGCGGCGTCTGCTGGAATCGAAGCTCACGATCCCGCATTTCTATCTGACCACCGACATCGACATCGGCGCGCTCCTGCGTATTCGCGAGCAGATCAACGATAGCGCTGCGAAGGATAAGGACGGCAAGGCCGTATTCAAGGTTTCCGTAAACGACTTCGTCATTAAGGCGATGGCGCTCGCGCTCCAAAGGATTCCCGACGCCAATGTAACGTGGACCGAAGGTGCGATGCTCAAGCACCGCCATTCGGATGTCGGCGTTGCCGTCGCCATCCCCGGCGGCTTAGTGACGCCGGTCATCCGGCAGGCGGAAACAAAGCTTTTGTCGGCAATCTCCAACGAGATGAAGGACTTCGCTGCGCGCGCCAAGGCGAAGAAGCTCAAGCCGACGGAATTTCAGGGTGGCACGACGGCGATTTCCAATCTCGGCATGTATGGCGTGCGCGACTTCGCGGCGGTGATCAACCCGCCGCACGCGACCATTCTCGCGGTCGGAGCGGGAGAACAGCGGGCGGTGGTTCGCAACGGGCAGATCGTTATCGCTGATCAGATGACCGTCACGCTTTCCTGCGATCACCGTGCTGTCGATGGCGCGCTTGGGGCCCAGCTGCTCGCCGCGTTCAAGGAAATTCTCGAGAAGCCGCTTTCCATGATGGTGTGATAGCCTTCCTCCGGGAAGCGGGGGGATGCCATGCCGGAAGACAAGAAAGCTGCGAGCGCGAAGCCTGCGGGCGGCGCCAGTATTTTTGCCTATATCTCGTTTTTCGTGGCAGCGCTGTCGCTGGTCGCCACGATGTATCAGGCTTATCTGAACACCCGATACGTGGAGCTGTTTCAGAGCAATATCGTTCGGGGCGAGACTGCTCGGATCTGCAAGGATCTGATCGACGCATTCTTTCAGATCAAGTTCAGAACGGCGGCGACGGCAGACGCGCTTGAGCGCGAGAAGAATCCGAACGCGCCTTCCGTAATCATGACAGTGCTGGAAGCCAGGAATGCTGTAAGCCGGTTTGCGGCCTACGGCACCTACCTCGCCAATTTCCAGGGCGAGGCGAAGCGCGCGCAATATACCGCGCTGTCGAACGAACTCGCAGGCGTCATCGACGGCGTGCTGAAGTCGCCTCAGACCGACGTGGCAAAACTCTTCGGCAAAGCCGACGAGATGTTCGGCATGATGAACGCGGACTGCGTAAAAAGCGCGACGACGCGGCTGTAAGATTACGGTGTTGCCGGCGTCGGATTTCGCTTCCGGGTCAGATATTGATGCGCCAGCACGACGGCGCCGAGCGCAAGCCCGGCTGCGTCGGTCCAGATTTCCGCGAAGACCAGCAACAGCCCGGCGACGGCCAGCAGCGCCCGATGCCAGTAGGTCGCCACGGTGAGGAAGTACCCGTGCAACGCTCCGGCGATGAAGGCGATCCCGATCACTGCGGTGATGAAGCTGACGATGATCGTCGGCCAGTCGCCGATCAGCAGTAGAGCCGGCTGATACGCGAACATGAAGGGAATGATGAACCCGGCAGTTCCCATCTTCATCGCCGCCCAACTCGATTGCCACATGTCAGCTTTCGCAATGCCAGCCGCAGCGAAGACAGCCAGCGCGACAGGAGGCGTGATCGCAGACAGCACGGCGTAGTAGAGCGCGAACATATGCGCGGCGGGCTCGACCACGCCGAGCTTCATGATCGCGGGGATCAAGAGCGCGGTCATGATGATGTAGGACGGCGTGGTCGGCAGACCCGCCCCGAGCACAAGCCCGGCGATGGCCGTCATGACCAGCGCCAGGAAAATCGTGCTTTGCGAGATCGCGACAACCCATTGCGTGAATACGATGCCCATGCCCGACAGCGTTATGACCCCGATCATCACGCCCGCGGCCGCGCAGGCCAGCGCAACGACGAGGCTGTTTCGCGCGCCGTCGACACAGGCGTCGATGATTGCGAGTGGCTGGAATGGAAGCAGGGTCGTGTGTCCTGCGGTGCGCAGGCGGTAGTCCCACCAGATGATCAGGGCCGAGACGATCGTGGTTTCGATTGCCGGATGAATGGGACCGAGTGAGGGAAAGAGCCATCCGAGCAGCGCCGTGGCGATACCGAAATGCGGCACGACGATTGGGAGCGGATAAACGAGGTTCACGAGGTGCAGCAGCGGAATAATCAGCAGTACCCGCGGTCCCCACCAGGCGACGGGAAAACACGCAACCGTGCCCATGAAGGCGGCGAACGGCGCGCTGTAGCCGCTATACATAAAGGCGAGAATGATGACGATCGGCAGCGCGAGATGGCCGCGCTCGCGGAATACGTTGTTGAGTTTGGGGAGTTCCGAGCGCTTCACGCCGAGAATACCGCGCCGCTTCGCCTCGAAGTGCACAGCGGTGAAGCAGGCAACATAATAGAGGAAGGCGGGAATGACTGCCCAGACCACGATCTGCGAATAGGGGACGGACATGATCTCCGCCATGACGAAGGCAGCGGCGCCCATGATCGGCGGCATGATCTGGCCGCCGGTCGACGCGGTCGCCTCCACGCCCGCGGCAAAGTGCGGGGGAAATCCAGAGCGCTTCATTAGCGGAATGGCAATCGGGCCGTCGACCATGACGTTCGCGACGGCGCTGCCCGAAATCGTGCCGAACAGGCTGGAGCTGACGACCGAAACCTTGCCTGGACCGCCTGCGGTATGGCCGGTAGCAGCCATCGCGAAATCCATGAAGAGCTGGCCGGTTCCGGTTCGCTCCATGAAGCTGCCGAAGATCACGAAGATGATGACGAACGTCGCAGAGGTCGCCAGTGGAAGTCCGAAGATTCCCTCTGTCGTCATGTAAAGGTGGTCGAGCGTCCGCATCGACTCCAGATCGACGAAGAACAGCCCGTAGATGATGAAAATAATCGAGATAATGGGTAGCGAGATATCGACGACGCGACGCGTGGACTCGAGGACCGTCGTAATGCAGGCAACCGCCATAATGACGTCGAGCGTAGAAAGATCGTCGATATAAAAGATGCGCGTGACGAAGTACTCGTAGTTTCTGAAAATATAGATCAGCGGCACGATCGAGAGAACAAGCCAGACGTAATCCAGAATGGTAGGTGCAGGAATGCGGTGTTCATCGGGATGCCGGTAGAACACATACTTCGCTGCTTCCAGCAGCCCGAAGAAAACCAGCGTTACTATTATCGTATCGTCGGTCGAAAGCGGCGTTTGGCCCGTCAAACGCGGATAGAAATACGCAAAGCGGATGATCACGTAGAGAAGCGGAAGTAGCGAAATGGCGAGCCACAAATAGCCGAATATGCCGACGGGCTTGCGATCAGGCCGCCATGTGCTCGTGTAAATGAGAAAGGTGAGCACCAGCGCGAAAAGCAGATGAAGAGCGCGGAATACGATAGCTTCGGGCGGGCCAAATAAGATCACCCAGCAGTGAAACACGACCATCGCGACAGCGACGGCAATAATGAGCAGGCGGACGGCCGCCACGTGGTAATGCGCCAGGGTCATAGAGTTATGCCGATAAGGAATGAAAAAGAAACAGCCCGGAATTACCCGGGCTGCTTTTGACTTCTCTTAGTTCGTCGCCACGTTGATGCCTGCTTCCTTGTAGAAGCGAGCGGCTCCCTTGTGGAAGGGAACCCCGATGTCTTCGGCCATTTCCTTTGGCGTGAGTTTCGTCATCGCCTTGTTCAGCAGTGCAAGCTGCGGGATGTTCTGCGCGATAACCTTGGTCATCGTGTAAACGGTGTCTTCCGGCAGGTTGCAGGCAGCGACCAAATGGGTCGCATAGCCGATTACCTGTACGTCCTTGTCGTTCTTCGGATAGGTTTTTCCGGGGACGGTGACGAGTGTGTAACCGGGGTTGAGCTTCTTCATGCCGGCGAGGCTGCCGGAAAGATCGAGTAGCTTGATGTCGCGCGCCGCCGCGAGATCCATGACCGAACCCGCCGGGATCGCAGTGCCCAATCCGAAAGCGTGAGCGTGGCCGTCCTGCATCTGCGAAACGGAATCCGTATAGGACACGAAGCTCATTTTGACGTCGTTGTAGGTCAGGCCGTGCACTTGCAGCAGCTGCTTGGTGATGAGTTCGCCGGTGTTGCCGCGCTGCTGGGTGGTGACGCCTCTGCCTTTCAGGTCCGCAACCGAGTTGATGTTGGCGTCGCTGCGGACGACGAGCTGATAATATTGCGGATAGAGCGTCGCGATATTGCAGACGTTCTTGTGCGGCTTGGTGAACGGTTCGCGGCCGGCGAGCGCGTCCACCGTCGAGATGGAATTGCCGAATCCGACATGCGCCTTACCTTCCTCGACGCCGCGGACGTTTGCGATGCCGGCGCCTGGCAGCGACAATACGTTCAGGCCCGGGATCGCTTTTTCCCACAGGTCTTTCAATTGGCCGCCGAGCGGCACCCAGACGCCCCCCTGCGGGCCTGTCATAAGACGAATATCCGCCGACGCGGCTGGCGTGGCGATAGCAGCAGCAATACCTAGCGCAAGCAGCGCCGCGGTTGTATGGCGTTTCATGGCTCTCTCCCGGGATGCGGAAGGCTCATTGGCCTCCGCTTGTTGTTCTTGAACGCAGGGTAAGCGCTACCGGCCAGCTTCTACAAGGCTTGACGTAGGTCCAATGACTTCGTCTATGCAGCATTAGCGGGGCAGTTGTTCCGCCTTGCGGCTGACGAAGAGCGTTTGGGCTGCTAAATGCCCATCTGAAGAGTATTGGGCAGTGCAACATGGCTGAATCGAATTTCGACGTTTTGATCATCGGTGGTGGGCCGGGCGGATATGTTGCGGCAATCCGGGCCGCGCAACTCGGGTTTAAGACCGCAGTGGTCGAGCGCGCGCATCTCGGCGGGATCTGTCTGAACTGGGGATGCATTCCCACCAAGGCGCTGCTGCGCTCCGCCGAAATCTACCACTACATGCAGCACGCGAAGGATTACGGGCTTTCCGCCTCGAACGTCTCCTTCGATCCGTCGGCCGTGGTCGCGCGCTCGCGCGGCGTCTCCAAGCGCCTCAATGAGGGCGTCGGCTACCTGATGAAGAAAAACAAGATCAGCATCATCTGGGGCGAGGCGCAGATTGATGCGCCCGGCAAACTCAA
>CAUJKG010000009.1 GCA_963205465.1 Pseudomonadota bacterium
CAGTGCAGGCGTTTCTGGATACGCTGCAGGACGAAGAGGTTCGGCATCAGATTCGAGCGATCGGCATGGAGCCGGCGGACATTCTCTCCTAGCGGAAGAGGTACAGATTACGCCCCGGGAGTGTACGCATTCGGAAAGAACAATTGCTCGCCGCCAACCTTGAAGTCGTCGATCGCTTTCTGACCCTCCGGCGAGATCAGCCAGTCGATGAAGCTCTGCGCAAGGTCCTTCTTCACGTGCGGGTGTTTTGCGGGGCTCACGAGGATCACGCCATACTGGTTGAAGAGCCTCTTATCCCCTTCGACAGAGATCATGAGATCGCCGCGGTTTTTGAAGGAAAGCCAGGTGCCGCGGTCGGCGAGCACATAGGCGTTTGAAGCGGAGGCTGTATTCAGCGCGGCCCCCATGCCCTGACCGATGTCGCGGTACCACGGACCTTTGTCCTTGGCGATATCGATGCCCGCGATCTTCCAGAGGTTGAGTTCGGCAGCATGCGTGCCTGATTTATCGCCGCGCGAGATGAAGAGTGCGCCGGCATTCTTGATCTTCACGAGCGCGGCCGCGATGTCCTTGCTGCCATTTACCTTCGCCGGATCGTTCTTCGGTCCGATCAGGATAAAGTCATTATACATCACCGGAAAGCGCTTCACGCCAAATCCGTCGGCGACGAACTTCTCTTCCTGAGATCTCGCATGCACGAAGACGACGTCGGCGTCGCCCCGGCGTCCGGTGTCCAGGGCCTGTCCTGTGCCTTGCGAGATCACGCGGACATCGATTCCGGTTTTCGCCTTGAAGAGCGGCAGAAGATGACCGAACAGGCCGGAATCCTGCGTAGAGGTGGTGGAAGCGACGACGATCGACTTTTCCTGCGCGAGTGCGTTTTGTCCTGTGAGCAAGGCAAATGCGATAAAGCCCATCGCTATTGAATGTCTGAATTTGAACACGAGTGCTCTTCCTTTTGGTTTTCAGATGAGGAGATCGCCCGCCTGAAAGCGGCGGGCTTCTTTAGTCAGAGGTTGCTTGAAGAAAATCTCGGAGGCGGAATGTTCGACGATCTGGCCGCGGTGAAGCAGGACGACATCGCCGGCGAGACGCCGCGCGGTTCCCAGATCGTGGGTCGATATCACGATCTTTACGCCACGGCCGGCGATTGCCCGCAAGACATCCTCGACGGATTTTGCCGCTGCTGGGTCCAGGCTCGCGGTCGGTTCGTCCAGAAGCAAAAGCTCCGGATCTCGCGCGAGACTTCGTGCAAGCGCCAGCCGCTGTTGCTCGCCGCCTGAGAGGCGGCGCGCGGGCCGGTTCTCGAAGCCGGGCAACCCGACGAGGGTGAGCAAGTCGCTAATTCTTTGCCGGCGCTCGCCGCGTGAGGCTTTTATCGACGCAAGGGCATAATCGATGTTGCCGGCTGCCGAACGCATCAGCATGACTGGCCGCTGGAACAAGAACGCGCGGCGGACAGGCGCTACGTTTTGGCGACCGCCCCAGGTAACGCGGCCTGCGCTCGGTGCAAGCAGGCCCATGCTTATGCGCAGCAAGGTGGTCTTGCCGGCGCCGTTCGGTCCGACGATCGCCGTCGGCGCTCCACCCGAAATCCCGAGCGATCCGATATCGAGGATACGGCGATTGCCGGCGTCGTACTGAACCCGGTCGAATTGAAGCGGGAGATCGCTCTCGGGCGCGCGCATCAGGCAGCCCCTGCGAGCCGTTCGCCGGTCCGCCCGATTGTCCAGGCAAGGGCGTTGATCGCAATCACGATAAGGATCAATACGCCACCGAGGCCGATGGCGAGCGGCAGATCGCCCTTCGAGGTTTCCAGCGCAATTGCCGTCGTCATCATTCGCGTGAAGCCATCGATATTGCCGCCGACAATGATAACCGCGCCAACTTCAGCGCAGGCACGGCCGAAGCCGGCAAGCAGCGCGGTAAGCAGGCTGAAGCGGCCATCCCACAACAGCGTCGCGATGCTGCCGGCGGTGCCGATATTCATGGCCGCAAGCTCGTCGCGATACTGGACCCAGATATCCGCAATGGTCTGGCGTGCCAGCGCGGCGATGATCGGGATAATGAGAATGGCTTGCGCGATGATCATTGCGCGCGGCGTGAACAAAAGGCCGAGCGAGCCGAGCGGACCTGAACGCGACAGCAACAGAAAGACCATGAGGCCGACGACAACCGGCGGCATACCCATCATCGCGTTTATAATGATCGTGACGACATTCCGGCCTGGAAACTCTTTGAGCGCGAGCAAGGCGCCCAATGGCAATCCGATTGCGGCAGCGATCAGGGTTGCCGTCAAGCTTACATATAACGAGAGACCGATGATGCGGTAGAGACCAGGGTCGCCGGTCACGAGCATCCAGAAAGCGGACGAAAACACGATCTCTATCCTGTTGAATTTGATCATAATTATAACAGGATGGGTCAATGATGGGGAGGGCGATCAGCCGGCCCCAGGATCGATGGCGCAATCGCGCAAATATCACGCTCTTTCGCGCATCTTCGCTCTTTCATAGCCGGCGATAGTCAAGCTCTATTGTCCGATTGAGTATTGCGGAGAAAGCCCGGAACAAGACACGTACTTTGTGAAACTGCCGCGATTGGGCAGGGCTTGTTGTGTTGGCTCAGTTCATTGAGCTGCGTCTGCAGCAGAGCTTCGGTTTGCGGCCTTCGTTGCTCGCTTCTAATTTTTTCGCTGTGCGAATTGGCCGGCCAAGCAGAATCAGTTGCGGCGTTTGATTGAGAGCTTATCTCGCGCGGTATCAGGAAGCAGGATCTCGATCATTTCGAGATGGCGTTGTCGTTCGCAGTGAGTCCGGGAAACTATGCGCGATGGTTCGCCTTATCATTTATCAAGGAACATCTTGGCAGCGCATTTTCAAATTGATGCTTTCGGTGTCTGGATTGCGCCAGATCAAACAGAAGCACTGAAACTTCTATGTAATCGCAGTGCTTCGAAAGAGTTCGGCTTTGCTACATGAATTGAGTTCGGTTTGAATATGTAAGGTCATGCCACTCAAAAAGACATGTGTGGCGGCTCCTACGTTGCGGAGGTTCGAGTGCAGCAGATGTGCTGCAAATAAAATCTGAAGAGAATTGAAATCAGGAAGGCGATAATGACTCAGGAAGGCGCTCCCGGCATTCGGCAGCTTATCAGAAACTGGTACATTTTTGCTTTGGGCGGCATTTTCATTGTTGGCTTGCTCGCGCTGGCATCGCTCGACATGCACGGAAATAGTGTCGCGCAGACATCGCCACAGGTTGCACAGACCCCGTCGCAGGCCGCACCCGCGCCAACGCAGCCGCAAGCAGCGACACCGCAATCACTGCCGCAATCACCACCGCAAACGGCAAATGTTCCGTCCAAGGAGCCGGTCAAGCAACAGACCGTGACGACGCCGGCTCCGAAACAGGCCCCGGCCGCCAAGGTCAATCCGCCCGCGCCGAACACGCCCGCAGTCACGCAAACGACTCAGGCGCCGCCGCCTGCGGCCACCGTAGCGCCCGCGTCGCCTCATGCAGCACACGCGGCGCCGGCGGTGCCGGGAGATGTGAATGCAGGGCGGTTGGCGTTTGGCAAATGCCAAGCGTGCCATTCCATCGAGGCCGGGAAAAATCTGATCGGTCCGAGCCTGGCGGGTATTTTTGGAAACCCGGCAGGGAAGAACGCCAGCTATAATTATTCGCCGGCCATGAGAGGATCGGGCGCGACCTGGGATGCAGCGAGCCTGCACGCATTCCTGCAGGCGCCGCAGAAGTTCCTGCCGAAAAACAAGATGGCGTTTCCGGGCATCCAGCTTGAAAGCGAGCGGACGAACATCATCGCCTATCTCGCGGCTTCTTCGGCGCAGCGCCCGAACGCGGCTCCCGTCGCCACCGCACCTGCAGCAGCGCAAAAGGCCGATGTGCCACCGGCAAAGGCCGTGGAAACGCCGCCATCGGCTGCCGCGTCTGTCAGCTACATTCCCGATGTGCGCTACACCCTGCGTTCGGGGATCTCTGACGGCCGGATGGTCTATATCGGCGTGGGAGGCACGATCGACAATCAGGTAAACCCGATTCTTTCGGCGGCCGAGGGTCAGGTCGTGCAGATCACGCTGTTGAACGGCGAAGGTGCCGAGCACGACATCGTGTTTCCCGATCAGAACGCGGCTTCGCCGCGCATCGTCGGCCGTGGCACGAGTACGATCCTGGTGTTCCGCGCAACGAAAGCCGGTGACTTCGCCTATTATTGCGACGTCGCCGGGCATCGCCAGGCCGGCATGGAAGGACAGTTCATCGTCACGCCGCGGCCGCCTGAGCAGGTCGTGATCGAGGCGGATATTTCGCAAGCGCCTACTGCGGTGCCGTCACCGATCGGCAAGCGCGCTCCGCAGACGATCCGGGTCGATCTGGTCGCCGTGGAACTCGAGGCCCGGCTTGCCGAAGGCACGACCTACGGTTTCTGGACGTTCAACGGCCGGGTGCCGGGGCCCATGCTTCGCGCACGCGTCGGAGATACGCTCGACGTGCACGTCACCAACTCGAAGGACAGTACCTTCATTCACTCGGTGGACTTCCACGCGGCAACGGGGCCGGGTGGAGGCGCGGTCTCGACCCAGGTCGATCCCGGTCACACCAAGTCCTTCAAGTTCAAGGCGTTGACACCGGGTCTCTACGTCTATCACTGCGCCACGCCGATGGTCGCGCATCACATTACGAACGGCATGTACGGCCTCATCCTCATAGAGCCGGAAGAGGGGCTGCCGCCCGTCGATCATGAGTTCTACGTGATGCAGGGGGAAATCTATACGCAGAACGCCTTCGGCCATCGCGGCCGTCAGGAGTTCAGCGTCGAGAAACTCCTGAACGAGCGCCCGGAATATTTCGTGTTCAACGGCTCGGTCGGTGCTCTTTCCAAACTGCACCCGCTGAAAGCAAAAACCGGGGAAACCGTGCGCATCTTCTTCGGTGTCGGCGGGCCGAACTATACCTCGTCCTTCCATGTGATCGGCGAGATATTCGACCGCGTCTACAGCTTCGCGGATCTGCAAAGCCCGCCGCTGAAGGGCGTGCAGACGATCACCGTGCCGCCGGGCGGAGCGACGATCGTCGAATTCAAGGTCGATGTTCCCGGCAACTACATCCTCGTCGATCATGCGCTGTCGCGTGCGGAGCGGGGGCTGGTCGGAATTCTTCAGGTCGAAGGTCCGGCCAATCCCGAAATCTACGACGGGAAAATCGAGGAGGGGTCGGGGCATTGAGGGTCGCGCGCTTCTCTCGCGCTACGCTGGCGCGGCGGCACCGATCGACGCCGCGCTAGTTGCCTGATCTTTTCTGCTTGAGGCGAAGGCCGGTGGATAGAATTCATCGGCCTTCTTCTTTTTCAGGTTTGGAGGCCGCCGATTTTCCTCCAGAGTGCAAGGTAAAAAAGGTGAGCCTGCCTTAAACCACATAGGGCAGTATCCTCGAGAGATTGCGGGGGTATGCTTGGATGCGCTGCATTGCGATTTGCGATGCCCATTCGCCGTGCTTGTATTTCCGTATCCGATTCTGCATAGGCTAGCTTCGGAAGCGGATTGTGGAGCGATAGCCTGAAAGCGCGCGCGGCTGTCGGTCTGGCTGAAATCATTCTCTCAGGTGTCAAACTCAAGATTGCAGATGGCAAATGCAGCTCCCGACAGACTGATCGTAGCGATTACCGGGGCTTCCGGCGTCGTTTACGGAATCCGAGCGCTGGAGCTGCTGCGACAGACGAAGATTGAAACGCATCTGATCGTCAGCAAGGCTGCAGAACTGACCGTTGCCTATGAGACTGACGTTCAGCCTAAAAAACTGCGCGAACTTGCGAGCGTTTATCACAGCGTCGTCGATATCGGCGCTTCCATATCGTCGGGCTCATTTCAGACCATGGGCATGCTGATCTGCCCTTGTTCGATGCGCACGATGAGCGAAGTGGCGACTGGCGTGACCAGTTCCCTCATCAGCCGTGCTGCTGACGTCGTTCTGAAAGAACGTAGAAAGCTCGTGCTGGCGGTGCGGGAGACGCCCCTGCATGCCGGCCATCTGCGTACGATGGCGACGCTTTCCGATCTTGGCGCGGTCATTGCTCCGCTGATGCCGTCGTTTTACGCGCGGCCCAAGTCCCTTGAGGATATGATCGATCATACCGTCGGTCGCCTGCTCGACCATTTCGGCGTCGATCTTGGAACCGTAAGGCGCTGGAAAGAAGGGGAAGATAGCGCTTGAGTCTGGCGCTGCGCTTCCTGGCTTTACAGCCTAAACTCAACAGCATTTTCAAAATCTCCCGGAAGTCTGCATCGGCTTGCGAATTGCTGCACGCAAGCACCGGCGACGTGTCTTCGTGTTCTGCGGATGCGGAGTGGTCCGGGGCCGTTTACGCGCGCAGTTATCAACGGGCGCTGCATCTTCGGCGTTGACGCATTTTCCCAAGGGTGTCGGCGCAAAGTGCGAATAGCAAGTTTACATACGCGAAATTACGAGCCCGCAATTCGCTGCGGATGAATCGTGTTGCACCGCAAACATCTTTGATTGCTTAGCGTTACCGTAGCGTCTGTTCCATATTTGGAACGCGGAGTTAGCGCATTCTCTCTATTCCCTCCATTTCCCAAGTGTAGAGTGAAATAGTCGCCGCGATCGTTGTCGCGGATGGCACGGTGCTTACAAAGCCGCGGCACAAGCGGCGAAGCGTGAAAAATATTTCATCCGGGGAGGATAACCATGCAGGACACGTCCCGTCGCAAGTTTTTGAAATCCGCTCTTCTTACTGGTGCCGCCGCCGCGCTGCCTTCTTCGTTCGCTTCGCGCGCGCTTGCTAACGATCCGGTGAAATGGGCATCGCTCACGCCGGGCTTTACCGTGCTGGTGACCGAATACATCCGTCACCACAAGCTCGATCAGAAGAACGGTTTCAAGCTGGCGGATCCGATCGTCTATACGTCCGTTCCAACCTATTACAACGACTTCGTCGCCGGCAGCTATGATGTCTGCATCGGCAGCTGGGATACGTTCGCAACGCGTTATCTCGCGGGCGTTCCGATCAAGATGGTTTGCAATATCTCGACTGCGCAGATGATCAACATCATGGCGCCGAAGAATGGTGCAAAGAGCGTCACCGAATTGCGTGGCAAGACTTTGGCTGCGCCGCAGTCGACCGGCACCTACCGCATCGTGCGCGCGGTCGTGCAGGAGTACATGAACTTCAATATCGAAAAGGAAGTCACGATCCAGAACGTGACGAATCCGGCTGCTTCGGTTGCATTGCTTCGTGCGGGCAGTGCGGATGCCGCGCTCTCCTGGGAGCCGAACATAACCAAGGGTATGGTCGAAGACCCGAAGCTCGGTGTGATCTTCAATGCCGGCCAGCTCTACAAGGAAAAGAACGGCCACGATCTCGCGTATTTCGGCGTTGCCGCCCGCAACTCGCTGCTTGAGAAGAATCCGAAAGCGGCTGCCAGCATCAACGCCGTGTTCCGTGACTGCATCGCCGGCATTCTGCAAGACACCGCCGGCGCGGTTGCGATCGTCGGCGAGCGCACCGGCTTCGATCCCAAAGTGCTGCAGGATGCAATTTCGTCGCGTCGTCTGCACTTCCACTTTTCGTCGATGCAGGACCCGGCGGAACGCAAGGCGCTGACTGCCGCGTCGCAATTCTTCGCACGCAACAAGTTGCTGCCGTCGGCGATTAACGACGGCTTCTTCGCCTGATTCGTAGGTCGACTTGATCCCCAGGCGCCGGCGAACGGAGCCTGGGGAAGCGATACTTGGCAGGGGATGCCGTGGAAAATACGCAAACCAAAAGCGACATTCGCGTAGCGCAAGCGCCGGCAAACGTGCCGAATGCGGAAGCGCGCGTGAAGAGCGACCTGATCCCGACCTTGGTGGTTTCGGCTTTGCTGATCCTCGTGATCCAGATCGCGAGCTTCTACGTGCCGTCGTACATCATCCCGGCACCGGCGGAGATCCTGAAATCCGCGTGGCAAATCCTTTCGCGCGACGCAAACCACATCTTCACTACCGGCATTCGGCTGTTCATCGCTCTGTTCTTCGCGATGGGAATTGGCGTGCTGTTCGGTATCATCATGGGCACGCTGCCCAAGATCCGTCCTTACCTGCGCGCGCTCGTTATCATCGATACCGGAATTCCCGCGCTGTCCTGGATGCTGGTTGCGATCTTCTGGTTCAAGGAGCCGGAGTTCCGCATCTTCTTTATTCTCTCCGTGATCCTCATCCCGTTCTACGCGCTGAATATCTATGACGGCATTCGTGCGTTGCCGAAAGAATGGGTGGACATGATCGAGAGCTTCCGCCCGAACCGCTGGCAGGTGCTGCGCTATCTCGTTTTCCCGCATATCGTGCCGTATATTTTCCTCACCACGAAATCGATCGTCGGTTACGCGATCCGTATGGCGATCTTCGCCGAGTTGGTCGCGTCCGCGATCGGCATCGGCGCGCAGATGAACCTTGCGCAGTCCAATTTCCGTATCGATCAGATCTTCGCGTGGACTTTGCTGCTCGTGATCATAAACCTCTCGCTTCAGGCGTTCGTTGCGATGCTCGAGAAGATCGCTCTGCGTTACCGTGCGGAGGCCAGTGTTCGATGAATGCTTCTGCGAATTCAGTCATCGTTATGAACGGCGTGAGCAAGGCGTTCGGCCCTCACGTCGTCGCGAAAGATCTCAGTATCTCGGTTTCCAAAGGCGAGATCGTCGCGCTGCTCGGCCGCACCGGGGCAGGCAAGAGCACCGTGCTCAATATGGTCATGGGCAATCTGCGTGCGGATTCCGGAACGGTCCGTGTCGCCGGCCTGGATCCGTATGGAGAGTTCAAAAAGCTGCGCGGCAAGATGGCGGTCAGCTTCCAGCAGGACCGTCTGTTGCCGTGGCGCACGGCGATCGAGAATGTCGAACTCGGTCTTTTGATCCTCAATATTTCCAAGGCGGAAGCGCGGAAGACGGCAAAGCTTTGGCTTGCCCGTGTGAACCTCGCTGACGCGGAAGACAAATACGTGCACGAACTTTCCGGCGGTATGCGGCAGCGCGTTTCGCTTGCGCGCGCGCTTGCGGTCGATCCCGAGCTTGTGCTGCTCGATGAATCTTTCAGCCAGCTCGATCACGTGACTTCGAAAGCGTTGCGTGCGGACTTCTCGAAAGTTGCCCGCGAATTCAAGAAGACCTGCTTGTTCGTCACGCATCGGATCGAGGACGCGATCGAAATGGCGGATCGCGTGTTGGTGTTGCGTCCTGGCGCGGGCCTGTGTCTGGAGGAGCGCGTCGCAGCGAACGTGCGCGAGGATGAAGCCGCGCGCGCCGCGCTTCACGACAGGATCGCCGCGGCGATGGGCGATCACGGCGAATAATAGATTTTACGAACTAACCGTCAAAGGAGCGGTCCGTGGCGTACGAAGACATTGTAGTTGAACGTGTTGAAAAGTGGGTCGAGATCAAGATCAATCGGCCCGAGAAGTTGAACTCCATCCGCGAGAAGACTGCGGAAGAAATTCTGCATGCGCTCGCGGAAGCGGAGTTTGATCGGGATTGCGCGGCTGCCGTCATTTACGGAACTGAAAAAGCGTTCTGCACCGGCATCGACACCAGCGAGTTCCAGATCAAGGACAACGAGTATTTCGATTTCTATCGCTTCCGCCGCCGCTCGCGGAAAGTGAACCAGTTGTTCCGCGAACTGCCGAACTTTACGAAACCGCTTATCAGCGCGGTGGAAGGTTTCGCGCTCGGCGGCGGTCTGGAGCTCGCGCTGGTCGGCGATATGATCATCGCGAGCGAGAACGCGAAATTCGGCCTTCCGGAAATCAAGCTCGGGCTGATGCCGGGCGGGGGCGGTACGCAAACTTTGCCGCGCCTTATCGGTAAGCCCCTGGCCAAGGAACTGATGTGGACCGGGCGCCGGATTTCGGCGGCGGAAGCGCTGCAGATGCGTCTGGTCAATCACGTGACCGCGCCGGGCGCTGCACTCGAAAAGGCTCGTGAACTTGCCCGTTCCATTGCCGGCAACGCTCCGCTCTCAGTCATGTTCACCAAGGGTGTGATCGACCGTGGCGAGGACATGGCGCTGCAGGACGGCATGACCGCCGAGGCAGACGTTTCGTTCCTTCTGTATTTCACCAACGATCGCAAGGAGGGCCTTGCGGCTTTCCGCGAGAAGCGGTCGCCGGCATTCCGTGGAGAGTAAATGATGAGCAAGGATATCGTTATCGCGGGTTACGCGGAGACACCGGTTGTATTCAAATCCGGCCGTAGCGCTTACGACTTCGCCGGCGAGGCGCTTGCGGGATTGATCGAGTCGACCGGCATCGAGAAGGACGCTATCGACGGCCTCTCGGTTACGGTTCCGCTGAGTGAGGCGCCGAACCCGTTCTTCGCCGTTTATATTACCGAAGCGCTCGGCCTCTCGCCGACCTGGCTCAACTATGGCGGGATCGGTGGCTGTTCCGCGACGGGCGGCGTTGCGCGTGCAATGTCCGCAATCCGCGACGGTTACTGCGAAGTCGCCGCGGTGATTTCTGCGGATGCGCCGAGCACGCGCTGGGGCGCGAACTACGGTGCGTTCCGCGGCGAGTTTCAGGACCCGGTCGGGGTGCAGGGTCCGCCGGCGATGTTCGGCCTTTTGATGAATCGCTACGAGCATCAGTACAAGCTGAACTACGACGCGCTTGCGAAGATCGCGACGGTACAGCGCGAGCACGCGCTCATGAACGATAACGCATTGCCGAAGTTCAAGACGCCGATGACCAAGGACGATTACTACAAGTCCCGCGTGGTCGCCGATCCGCTGCGGGTGCTGGATTCGGTCATGTTCTGCGACGGTGGCAATGGCTTCCT
>CAUJKG010000010.1 GCA_963205465.1 Pseudomonadota bacterium
CGCTTTGCGGTTCCATATAGACGAGCAGAAGCGGCGCGATCGCGATGATCGGGGTCACCTGCAGCACCACGGTCAGCGGAGAGAGCGCCCGTTCCACGAGCTTTGACGATGCGAAGAGGATCGCCAGTATGAGCGCGGCCATGGTTGCGATCAGGAGCGCGAGAAAGGTGATGCGCAGCGTTACGAGAAGCGAGCCGAACAAGAGCGGTGCATCGGTAACGAGGGTCTGCAGGATCAGCGATGGCGAGGGCAAAAGCACGGGCGCGATCCCGAAGCCACGCACGGCCGCTTCCCATGCAAGCACGAGGAGCAGGATTGCGCCGAGCGGAATGAATGCGCTGCCGGATTTCATCGTGCGCGCTCCAGCGCTTCGGAAAGCGTGCGTGCGCGAGCAGCGAAGGCGGCCGAGGTGCGATAATGCGGATCGTTCCGGTCCGGCGGGGAAAGCGTGATTTCCTCCGCGATGCGGCCGGGGCGCGGCGACAGGATCAGCGTTCGGGTCGCAAGATAGGCCGCCTCATAGACCGAATGCGTGACGAAGATGACGGTGCATCTCGCCTGCCGCCAGAGCGCGAGCAATTCGTCGTTGAGCTTGAAGCGTGAAATTTCGTCGAGGGCGGCGAAGGGCTCGTCCATCAGGAGAAGTGCAGGCTTCACGATGAGCGCGCGGGCGAGCGCGGCCCGCATCTTCATGCCGCCGGACAGTTCATGCGGGAAGGCATGCGCGAACTGTTGCAGCCCCACTTGCGCCAGCACAGCTTGCGTTCGCGCTGCGGCTTCTTCCTTGCCGATATCGAGGAGCCGCAGCGGCAGGCGGATATTCGCGGCGACATCGGCCCAGGGCATCAGCGCGGGCTCCTGAAATACGAAGCCGGTCTGGCGGGGGCGGCTGCCTTCGGTCCAGTTGAGGTTGCCGCGATCGGGTGGAAGCAGTCCCGCGATGATGCGAAGCAGCGATGTTTTTCCACATCCCGATGCACCGAGCAGGGAAAGAAATTCGCCGCGCGTGATCGAGAAACTCACATCGTCGAGTGCCGTGACGCCATTGCCGAACGTCTTGGCAATACCGCTCAGCTGCGCGAGCACGGCGCTATCGGAGTTTGAAGCGATGGCCGGGGCGTCGGTCATTTTGCGCGGTAAAGATCGAGGCCGTGCTTGCGATTCACGAAGGTGGTATCGAAACTCTTCCTCCAATTCACGTCGGAGTTCACGACGCCGGCCTTTACCATCTTGTCGAAGAAGCGTTTGATCTTTGCTTCCTGCATCGCGCCGATGCCGAGAATCAGCGCGTCGCCGGAGTCCACGATGCCGTATTCCTTCATCTTTGCGGTCGAGAAGGCGATCAGGGCGTCGGTCATTTCCGGATTGTGTTTCTTGATCAGTTCGTTCGCAGGTTTGCTGTCGCCGTAAAGATAATTGTACCAGCCGATGATGGACGCCTCGATGAAGCGGGCGACAAGATCGGGGTTCTCACGCAGAAGCGTAGTGCGGGTTTCCAGCGTGGTCGCATAGCCGTCGAAGCCGTGATCGGCGAGGAGGAAAATCTTCGGTTTGAATCCGCCCGCCCGCTCGATCACGAAGGGCTCCGAGGTCACGTAGCCCTGCAACGCGGAATTCTTGTTGGCGAGAAACGGCTGCGGATTGAACGTATAAGGCCGCGCCTGTTCGTCGCGGAAGCCGTGTTCGGATTTGAGCCAGCGAAACGAGGTCACCATGGCGTCGGCGCCGAGCAGCAGGGTCACGTTCTTGTTTCGGATGTCCTCGAACGTCTCGATGCCTGCATTGGGATGCGCCATGATGGCGATCGGATCGCGCTGCATGATCGCGGCGACGACGACGGTCGGCACGTTCTGCTCGATCGCGGCAAAAGCCTGCAGGAAGTTCGCGGAGATGTAGAAATCGAGCTTCCCGGCCGAAAGCAGAATGCGGTTGTTGATCTGCGGCCCGCCGGGAACGATTTCAACCTCCAGGCCGTATTTCGCATAGGTGCCGTCGGCAAGCGCCTGATAGAAGCCGCCGTGTTCCGCTTCCGCGACCCAGTTGGTGCCGAAGCGCACCCTGTCCGCGGCAAGACTTGGTGCAACAAGTCCCGGCGCGACGAGCGTTACAAAGGTTAGAAGGCTGTAGAGCAGGCGTTTCAGCATGGTTCGCAATCTATCGACTCGTGACACGGAAGGGCAGTCGCATAAGGGATCGTAACCTTAATGCCAACGCTGGAATTCGGGACAGCGCGAAGCCCCGCTTGCGCCGCCGTCACGCGCTAGAATAGGTTGCAGCGGTTTGGCGCGGAATTGAGCATGAACCCGAAGCGGCATTGGCGAGACATGACCTGGCAGGATTTCCGGAGCGGAGATCCGCAAGAATGGATCGCGGTCGTGCCGGTCGCCGCCATCGAGCAGCACGGGCCACATTTACCGCTATCGGTCGATGCCGTCATCGCGGAAGGGTATCTCGCCCGCGTGCAAGATCTTCTGCCCGAGGCGTTGCCGGTGACGTTTCTGCCATTGCAGGCAATCGGAAAATCGGGCGAGCATCGCGACTTCCCGGGAACACTTACGTTTTCCTACGAGACGATCATCCGCGCCTGGGTGGAGATCGGTGAGAGCGTGCATCGCGCCGGCCTGCGCAAGATTGTTTTTGTCAATTCTCACGGCGGCAACTCGTCGGTGCTCGATATCGTGACGCGCGAGTTGCGCGAGCGGCTTGGCATGTTCGCCGCACTCACGTCATGGCACCGGCTCGGATATCCGGACGGACTATTTTCGGCTGACGAGAAACTTCACGGCATTCACGGTGGCGAGATCGAAACCTCGTTGATGCTTGCCTTCGCGCCCTCATTGGTCCGGATGGACAAGCTCGACGATTTCGTTCCGGTGACGAAGTCGATGGAGCGGGAGTTCAAGTATCTGCGCGCCGCAGTGCCCGCGGGCTTCGGCTGGATGACACAGGACTTGCAAGAAAGCGGCGCGATCGGAAATGCAAAAGCCGCGACCAAAGAAAAAGGCGAGGCGGCGGCCGACCACGGCGCGCGCGCGTTCGTCGCGCTGCTCGAAGACATGCAGCGCTTCGATCTTGATCGATTGAAGAAAGGCCCTTTGGGCTAGAAATTATTCGCAGAGCGAAAGCGTTACTGGATCGGCGTTTGCGGGCAGGTAATCGCTCATCGGTTTGCAACTGCCGCTGATGCAGATGTTCCAGTCGGCTGTCGCCCCCGAACGGCGCAGCACGACTTCCTTAATCGGTGCCCAATGCGGACGATAGCTGTAAACCCCGTTTTTGAGCTTCGCGCCGGGTGGCGGTTCCATGCCGGCGCCAGAGCCCTTCACGCGCGATTCGACAATGGCAATGCCGGCGCTATGCGCGCGCCAGTCCTCTTCCCATCGCACCTTCTCGACCGAATGGGTCCAGGAAAGTGTCACGGCAGCGGCGAGTTTCACGACCACGCCGCCGCCGGCAAGACAGATCAGACTCATGCGGCCTTGGTTTTCGCCTTCGCGCCCCACTTCCACTGTCCGCTGCGCCATGCAGTGTAATAGTGCGGACCAATGAACAAGGCCGAAGCGGCAAAACCGATGTAGTCGCTCCACCAGTTCGGCACGACCAGGAACATCGCCGCCACGAAGCAGAACAACCTTCCCAGTAGCGAAACCGGCATTGCGAGATAGCCGAAGGCTGCGACACCCCATAGTGTGAGTGCGAGCAGCGCCTTGAAACAGACATACACCACGGCATACCAATACGCGTTGCCTTCGAGGCCCGCGACTGGCTGCAGCATCAAGGTGGGGTCATAGACCGCCATATACGGAATGATGAAGCCCGGCAGCGCGATCAGAACCGCCTGGATCGAGATCGAAAAGCCGCTTACGCGCGCCATAGGTGCCGCCGCGAAGCAGGCGAGCGCTACCGGGGGCGTCAGGTCCGCCATGATGCCGAAGTAGAAAACGAACATGTGCGAGACGATCAGCGGAACGTCGAGCTTCAATAGGATCGGCGCGGCGAGCGACGAGGTGATGATGTAGTTCGGAATGGTCGGAATGCCCATGCCGAGGATGAGGCTGAAGATCATCGTCAGGACGAGCGCGAGGAACAGGCTGTCGCGGCCGATCGAAATCATCCAGGTGCCGACGATGGTGCCGAGGCCGGTGAGCGTCATGGTACCGATCACGATGCCGACCACGGCGCAGGCAAGACCGACCGAGATCGACTGACGCGCGCCGTCTGCCAGTGCATCACGGCAGGCGACCAATGTATCGCGGCCTTTTTGGTTCCAGACGCTGGCGGCGATGAGAAGTGCAAGCAGCACCAGCATGAAAACCACGCTCATCCAGAGCGATACGGCTGCGAGCAGGCCGAGCGTTATCCAGAAGAAGACGCGGATCGCAGTCATGCGAATCTGGTCCGCCATCGACGTGCCGATGATGAGTAACGCAGTCAGCGCAAGGCCCACTGCGCCGGCGAACAGCGGCGTGTAGCCCGCAAACAGCAGGTACACGAGCACGACCAGTGGCAGCACGAGGAACCAGTTCTTGCGGATCTCGTCCCATGCGCTTGGCAGTTGATCGCGCGGCAGGCCGTGCAATCCCTGGCGACCGGCCTGCAGATGCACCGACCAGAAACAGGCGATGAAATAGAGCGAGGCGGGAATGATCGCCGCGATCACGATGTCGATGTAGGGCCGGTCGATCGTTTCGGCCATGATGAAGGCGACCGCGCCCATCACCGGCGGCATGATCTGACCGCCCATGGAAGAGGTCGCCTCGACGCCGCCCGAGAATGCGGCGGTGAAGCCATTGCGCTTCATTAGCGGAATCGTGAACTGGCCGGAGGCGACGACGTTAGCAATGCCGGAGCCGGAGACCGTTCCCATCAGCGCGGAAGAGGCGACGCAGACCTTGCCTGGACCGCCGCGGGTACCACCGAACACGGCCATCGATAGTTCGTTGAAGAAGTTGATCACGCCCGCGCGCTCCATGAAGGAGCCGAACAGGATGAAGAGGAAAATGTAGGTCGCCGAAACCAGCGTCGGCACGCCATAAATTCCTTCGGTTCCGAACGCCATGTGTTCGATGATCTGGTCGAAGGAATAGCCGCGATGGTTGAGCGGGGAGGGCAGATACTGGCCGAACATCGTATAGGCGAGCGCGGTACCGCAAACGATGGCGATGGCCGAACCCATCACGCGCTGCACGAGAATGAAGAGCACTGCGAGCGAGATCGTGCCGACGGCGAGATCGATCTCGGTCAGGAAGCCGGAGCGGTCGATCAGCGGGAGATAGAAGAGCCACTGATAGAATCCAGCGAGAAAACCGAGAATACCGATCCCCCAGGCAAGCGTTTTGCCGATCGGGTTTGCAGTCGAGTTCGCGACCATTGCGCCGCCGAGCAGCGTGAGGAAGGCAACGTGCATGGCGCGCACGACCTGACTCGGCACGCCGCCGGCAAATTCCGCAACGAGTTCGATCGCGCCGAAGACGGCGAGGAAGCCAACGAGATGCGTGAAGCGGAACTGCTTCTTCAGCGCCAGATACGCAAGATAAGCGAGCCACACGAGCAGGCTCGCGCGAATGAGGAACAGGAGATCCAGCTTCGGCAGGTTTGCGAAGAAGGGCTTGTCCAGCGGCACGCCGAACGAGGTGATGATCTGGAAGATCGAGAACGCGACCGCGAGATAGAAGATGATGGTTCCGGTTCTGCCTTCCCCCCATTCCAGGCTCAGGTGTCCGGATACGTCATCGACCAGCGGTCCTGCGGTTTCTTTTGGAAGGTCGGAAACCCGGATGGTTTCGTCCTGTTTCGTCTCCGCAGCCGATCCCTGCTTGCTGTCCGACATGGGCGCGTCCCCCAACGCAACTGAATTAGTTTCGAAGAATTTATTTCGGTTAGCAGAAAAGCAAAACGGCCCGCGTTCGTCACGCGGGCCGTCCGAGAACGAGGCTTAACCGCCTACGCCCTTTTCCTTGAAGTATTTCGCAGCACCCGGATGCAACGGAACCGGCGAATTCTTGCCCGCCGTTTCGAGCTTGATCGAGCGTGCGGCGGCGTGCGCCGCAATCAGATCCGGAATGTTGTCGAAGATCGCCTTGGTCATGTTGTAGACCGCGTCTTCGGAAAGGTCGGAGCGCGTGACCAGATAATTCTGGACGAGGGCCGCACTCACATTCGCGGTCTGGCCCTGATAGGTGTTCGCCGGAATGACGCCGGCCTGGAACGGAGGTCCGGCCTTCGTCACGACATCCGCGGGGATTTCGACGACGACGATTTCGACCGAATTCGCGAGATCCTTGATCGAGGCGACGCCAAGGCCCGCCGACTGCAGCGTTGCGTCGAGCTGGCGGTTCTTGATGAGTTCGACCGATTCCGCGAAGGGCAGATACTCGACCTTGCCGAGGTTCTCATACTTGATCCCGGCGGCGGCGAGGATTGCGCGGGCATTGAGTTCGGTGCCCGACTTCGGCGCGCCGACGGAGAGGCGCTTGCCCTTCAGGTCGGCGAGCGTCTTGATGCCGGATTCCTTCGAGGCGACGATCTGGATGTAGTTCGGATAGATCGCGCCGACGACGCGAAGCTTGTCGAGCTTGCCGCGGAAGCCTGCGTCGGCATCGCCCTTCCAGCCCTGCGCGAGCGAGTCGCCGAGCGTGAAGGCAATTTCACCCTTGCCGGCCTGCAGCAGGTTGAGGTTCTCGACCGAAGCCTTGGTGGCCTGCACCGAAGGACGCACATCCTTGATCTTGTCGGAGAGGACTTTCGAGATGGCAACGCCGAGCGGATAATAAACGCCCGCGGTGCCGCCAGTGAGTACGTTGATGAAATTCTGCGCCTGCGCCGCGACGGGCGCCATCGCGAAAGCCGCCGAGAGGGCGACGACGCGGGCGAGATTGCGTCCCAAATTCATTCCCATATCTCCCAAAGTTTATTGTATCCCAACCGCTTGTGAGCCGGAGGGTTGGATTTTCATTAGCGGGTACGGCCCGGAATTGCGAGCGCAAATCCCCGGCAGTGGGCGGAACCGGCCGGAAACGGCCCTGCAAAAAAGCGCGTTTGCTGCGGCGGCGCGCGCTCGATATACTATATCAAATGCATGGATCTCACGATCACGGCCATCATCAGGCTCGCACGGCACCGGCCGGGGCGGGCGTTTCGCTGCTGCGCCTTTCCGCAGCGGCCCGCATGAGTATCGCCGCGGCGCTGTCGCTACTCATCTGGCTGATCGTCTACGCCGTATTGCGCTAGGAGAGTGAAGCAAAGTCCATGGCTGCCGCACTTGGGTTCAAAAATTTAACGCTGGGCTATGATCGTCATCCCGCAGTGCATCATCTGAGCGGGGAGATTGCGGAAGGCACGCTGCTTGCCGTGGTCGGGCCCAACGGGGCCGGCAAGTCCACGCTTCTGAAAGGCATTGTCGGCGTCGTGCATCCGCTCGGCGGACAGATTGCGCGCCATGGGATCGATCCGAAAGACATCGCCTATCTTCCGCAGATCGCGGAGATCGATCGCAGTTTTCCGATTTCGGTGTTCGATCTCGTAGCCATGGGGCTCTGGAAGCGCGCGGGCTTATTGGGAGGGATCGGCAAGGCCGATCGCGTGAAGATCGAGACGGCGATCGATGGCGTAGGCCTGCGCGGGTTCGAGCATCGCGCCATCGGCACGCTCTCGGGCGGGCAGATGCAGCGCGCGCTGTTTGCGCGGCTTCTGCTGCAGGATGCGCGCGTGATCCTGCTCGACGAGCCTTTCGCCTCGCTCGATTCCAAAACGGTTTCCGATCTCCTGGAACTCGTGCATCGCTGGCATGGTGAAAAGCGCACCGTGGTCGCGGTGCTGCACGACTTTGAGATGGTCCGGCAGCATTTCCCCGAAGCGCTTCTGCTCGCGCGCGAGCCGGTGGCCTGGGGCCGGACTACCGAAACGCTTTCGCCGGAGAATCTCTTGAAGGCGCGCCGCATTAGCGAAGCGTTCGATGATCAGGACGGCAACAGCGAGGATGAGGCCTGAGGGCTGCTTGCCATGTACGAATTTTTCATCGCGCCTTTTTCCGAGTTCGACTTCATGCGCCGTGCGCTCGCGGGCGTCATCATTCTTTCTTTGAGTGCCGCACCCATTGGCATCTTCCTGATGTTGCGGCGCATGTCGCTTGCCGGTGACGTCATGGCGCACGCAATCCTGCCGGGTGCTGCGCTCGGCTTTCTCGTGGCGGGACTCGATCTCTTCGCGATGACGGTGGGTGGCATTGCTGCCGGGATTACGGTGGCGGTTGCGGCCGGTCTCGTCGCGCGCTTCACGGAACTGAAAGAAGACGCCGCACTCGCTGCCTTCTATCTCGTCTCGCTCGCGCTCGGCGTGACGCTGATTTCGCTCAAAGGTTCGAACGTCGATCTCTTTCGCGTGTTGTTCGGCTCGGTGCTGGCGCTCGATAATGCGACGCTCCTCGTCATTGCATCGTTCACGACCTTCAGCCTGTTCGCGCTGGCGCTGATCTGGCGGCCGCTGGTGCTCGAATGCGTCGATCCCGGTTTCCTGCGCTCCGTGAGCGGATCGGGAACCCTGGTGCATCTGCTTTTCCTCGCGCTGGTCGTGCTGAACCTCGTTGCCGCGTTTCATGCGCTCGGCACCTTGCTCGCGGTCGGCATGATGATGCTTCCCGCTGCGGCCGCGCGCTTCTGGACCCAGGACGTGACGCGCATGGCTGCCATCTCGGTGCTGATCGGCGTGCTTTCGGGGGTCGCAGGACTGCTGGTTTCGTTCCACGCCAATCTGCCGACCGGGCCGGCCGTCATTCTTGCGGCCGGCAGCGTTTACGGGGTTTCCGTGCTGCTTGGGCCTGTCGGCGGTTTGCGCAAGCGCTTCTCGCCGGGCCGCCATCTTGAGGCTTGAGCCTCGTCACCCCCGCGCCTATATCCCCGCCTTAACCTTGCGAGACGCGTGTTCATGTCCGACAAAATCCCCGTCACGGTGCTGACCGGCTATCTCGGCGCTGGAAAAACCACACTCCTCAACCGCATTTTGTCCGAACCGCACGGCAAGAAATACGCCGTGATCGTCAACGAATTCGGCGAGATCGGCATCGATAACGATCTCATCGTCGGCGCGGACGAAGAAGTATTCGAGATGAACAACGGTTGCGTGTGCTGCACCGTGCGCGGCGATCTCATCCGTATCATCGACGGCCTTTTGAAGCGCAAGGGAAAATTCGACGGCATTCTGGTGGAGACCACCGGTCTCGCCGATCCCGCGCCGGTCGCGCAGACCTTCTTCGTCGATGAAACCGTGAGCGGGAAGACCGCGCTCGATGCCGTGGTGACGGTGGTCGATGCGAAATTCCTCAAGGATCGCCTGAAAGATGCGCCGGAAGCGAAAAACCAGATCGCTTTCGCCGATGTGCTCGTGCTCAACAAGACCGATCTCGTGACACCGGAAGAACTGAAAGAAGTCGAGCTTCGTATCCGCGCGATCAATCCTTTCGCGAAAATCCATCGCACCGCGCGCGGCGCGATTGCGCTGGACGCGGTACTCTCGCAGGGCGCGTTCGATCTCGACCGGATTCTTGCAATCGAGCCGCATTTCCTCGAAGGCGCGCATCACCACCACGATGAGGAGGTGCAGTCGTTCTCGTTCTCCACCGACAAACCGCTCGATCCGAAGACCTTTTTTGCCTGGATCGATAACGTTAGCCAGATTCAGGGGCCGAATATCCTGCGCGCCAAGGGCATTCTTTCATTCAAGGACGACGACGAGCGCTATGTCATGCAGGGCGTGCACATGATGTTCGAGGGCGATCATCAGCGCGCCTGGCGGGCAGACGAAAAGCGCGAAAGCCGCATGGTTTTCATCGGCCGCGATCTCAACCAGAAAGCGTTGCGAGAGGGCTTCGAAGCCTGTGTGGCGCAATAATTTGCAAGGCCGGGGCCGGCGCAGGTATAAAGCGGAATGATCAAGCGGATTGCCACGCTCACGCTGCTCGGCGCCCTCGCGGTTTCGGTTTCCGGCTGCGACAAGTGCGGCGACTGGCTGAAGCCCAAAGGTCCGTTCGGACTCGGCGTCTGCAAGACCGACAGCACGCGCTAAGTTCACCTCCATGACCGAAAATGAAGTTCGCTCTGTCGCTGAACTGGTGACGTCCTGCGAAGCCGGTGCGCATATCGTGACTGCCGGCTTTCTCGGAGACGAGGCAGCCTTTGCCACCGGCGAAGGCGAAGTGGTTTTTCTGGACGGCAGGAAAGCCGCGGCGCATCCGGGCGGCTCGATCCTCGAAGCGGTTTTCGACGGCGCGCGGGTTGTCACGGCGGGCGATGACGGGCGCGTGGTTGCAACCGGTGCGGAAGGCAACAGCGAGACACTTGCCGAAGTGAAGAACAAGTGGGTCGATCATGTTGCGCTGGGTCCGGACGGCGCGCTTGCCTGGTCGGCGGGCAAAACGGCTTATGTAAAAACGAAGAAAGGCGAGCGTTCCTTTGAAGCGCCGAGCACCGTCGGGGGCCTCGCGTTTGCGCCGAAGGGATTTCGCCTCGCGGTCGCGCATTACAACGGCGTCTCGCTCTGGTTTCCGAATTCGGATGCCAAGCCCGAGTTCCTGGAGTGGAAAGGCTCGCATCTTTGCCTGCGCTGGTCGCCGGACGGAAAGTTTCTGGTTACGACCATGCAGGAGAACGCGCTGCACGGCTGGCGGATCGCCGACAGCAAGCACATGCGCATGTCCGGCTATCCCGCGCGCATCCGCTCATTCTGCTTCAGTCATGACGGCAAGTGGCTTGCGACCTCGGGTGCGGAGGCTGTGGTGATGTGGCCGTTCGCGTCGAAAGACGGGCCGATGGGAAAAGAACCCGACATGCTCGCCAGTGCGCGGCAAGGTTCGCGCGTCACCTGCGTTTCGTTCCATCCGAGCAGCCAGGCGCTGAGCGTCGGTTACAGCGACGGCATGGTGATGATGGCGAGGATGTCGGACGGCGCGGAAATTCTTGTGCGCGGTCCCGAAGGCGGCGAGGTGACGGCTCTCGCCTGGCATCGGAGCGGGATGTCGCTCGCTTATGGCACCGACGAAGGCAAGGCGGGTGTTCTCAACCTCTAAGAAAAACGCCCCCGCTTTCGGCGGGGGCGTTTTGTTTTAGCGCACCAGAATGTTCTTGAACTGCCAGGGATCGGAAGTGTCGAGATCTTCCGGGAACAGTCCGCCGCGATTATCGAGCGGCGTCCAGTCGGTATAGGTGCCGATCACGGGGCCGAGATAAGGCGATTGCACTTCGAGGCAGCGCTTGAAGTCCACCTCGTCGGCTTCGACGACGCCGGCGTTCGGGTTCTCGATTGCCCAGACCATGCCGGCGAGAATCGCCGACGTCACCTGCAGGCCGGTTGCGTTCTGATAGGGCGCGATGTCGCGGGTTTCTTCGATCGAAAGCTGCGAGCCATACCAGTAGGCGTTGTTCTTGTGGCCATAGAGCAGCACGCCGAGTTCGTCGATACCGTCGACGATCTCGTTCTCTTCGAGAATGTGCCACTTCGGCTGCGCGTTGCCGCCGTTGCCGAACATCTCGTGCAGCGACAGCACCGCGTCGTTCGAGGGGTGATAGGCATAGTGACAGGTCGGGCGATGCGCGACCTTGCCGTTCTCACGCAGTGTGAAGTAGTCCGCGATCGAGATCGCCTCGTTATGGGTGACGAGGAAGCCGTATTGCGGGCCCGGCGTCGGGCACCAGCTGCGAACGCGCGTGTTTGCGCCCGGCTGCATCAGGTAGACGGCGGCCCCGCAGCCTTTCGCATGGTGGCGGAGCGATTGCGGCTCCCACTTTTCGTGCGTGCCCCAGCCGAGTTCGGCCGGCTGCAAGCCTTCCGATACGAAGCCGTCCACCGACCAGGTGTTGACGAAGACGTTGAGCGGCTTCGGCACCGAGGAGCGCTGGGTGTCGCGCTCGGCGATGTGGATGCCTTTCACGCCGGCATCGCGCATCAGCCGCGCCCAGCCGTCGCGGTCTTTCGGAATGTCGTTGCCAAGGCCGAGGTCGGCGGCGACGTTCAGGAGCGCCTGCTTCACGAACCACGAGACCATGCCCGGATTGGCGCCGCAGCAGTTCACCGCGGTGATGCCGGGGCCGAGCTTCTTTTTCGCGTCGAGAATGATCTCGCGTAGCGCGTAATTGGTGCGGTTCTCGGTCGGCATTTTTTCGTCGAAGTAGAAGCCCTTCCAGGGCTCCGCGACGGTATCGACGTAGAAGGCATCGAGTTCGCGACAGAGCTCGATCACGGCGAGCGAGGAAACGTCCACCGAGACGTTGACGCAGAAGCCGCGGCCCTTGTCGGATTTGAGAAGCGGGGTCAGCACCTCGCGGTAGTTGGCCGGCGTCAGCGCGGTCTGCACGAAGCGGATGCCGCGTTCGTCAAGCAAATGGCGGTTCGCGTCCGAAGGGTCGATCACGACGAGTTTCGATTTATCGAACTCGAAGTGACGCTCCAGCAACGGCAGCATGCCTCGGCCAATCGAGCCGAATCCGATCATCACGACGGGACCGTCGATCCGGTGATACACCGGCCACTTGCTCATTCACACCTCCATCAAGTTACGTTTGTACGTTCCATTTAGTTGTTTAGCGGCTTGGTGCGGGGCTGACGAATCTCAAGCGGTATCTAAGTCCGCAACGATCCACAGCCCCATTCTCTTGGAGCATCGCCTTGTCTGAAAACCGGTTTCCACTTTTCAGGGCCATGCTCAACGTAGTTCGGGGCCCGCTTGCGCGAGCCCCGAGGGTCTTTGTAGCGGTTTTGGCGAAGATCAGATGACGTAGGACTTCAATGGCTCAAAGCCGTTGAAGGCGACCGACGAATACGTCGTGGTGTAGGCACCGCACGCCTCGATCAGTACTTTGTCTCCGATCTCGAGCGAAACCGGCAACAGATACGGCGTCTTCTCGTAGAGCACGTCCGCCGAATCGCAGGTCGGACCGGCAATGACGCAGGGCGCCATCACGTCGTCGTCCTTCTCCGTGCGGATCGGATAGCGGATCGCCTCTTCCATCGTCTCGGCGAGACCGCCGAACTTGCCGATGTCGAGATAGACCCAGCGCTGGTTGTCGGTCGCTGACTTCTTGGAAATCAGCACGACTTCCGCCTCGATCATGCCGGCAGCGCCGACCATGCCGCGGCCCGGCTCGATGATGGTTTCCGGGATGCGGTTACCGAAGTGCTTGCGCAGCGCACGGAAGATCGCCTGGCCGTATTCCTCGACCTTGGGGATGTCGCGCAGGTACTGCGCCGGGAAGCCGCCGCCCAGGTTGACCATCGACAGGTTGATGCCGCGCTCGGCCATCTCGCGGAAGATCGCGCCCGAAGTCTTGAGCGCACGATCCCACGCTTTGACGTTGTTCTGCTGCGAACCGACATGGAACGAGATGCCGTGGGCGACGAGGCCCAGCTTGTGGGCGTGCTCGAGCACCTGCGGCGCCATCTCGGGCGCACAGCCGAATTTGCGCGACAGCGGCCACTCGGCGCCGGAGCCGTCGCAGAGGATGCGGCAGAATACCTTCGAACCGGGCGCAACGCGCGCGATCTTCTCGACTTCGGCTTCGCAATCGACCGCGAAGAGGCGCACGCCGAGCGCGTAAGCGGCAGCGATGTCCTTTTCCTTCTTGATCGTGTTGCCGAAGGAGATGCGATCCGGCGTGCCGCCAGCCTGCATGACAAGGTCGATCTCGCCCATCGACGCGGTGTCGAAGCACGAGCCCATGTCGTTCAGGAGCTTCAGGATTTCAGGGGCAGGGTTCGCCTTCACCGCGTAGAAGACGCGGGTGTCCGGCAACGCCTTGGAAAAAGCATTGTAGTTCGAGCGCACGACGTCGAGGTCGACGACGAGGCGGGGGCCGTCTTCGCGGTGGCGTCGGAGAAACTGGCGGATGCGGTCGGTCATTTCGGTGTCCCCTTCCAAGAAGACAGACGTTAACAACTGGACAGCACGGCTTCCCGCGGGTGCTCGCACGACAGATGTGCGAATACGCCACGAGCGGCTTGCTGCCCGCTCGAACCCCGGCTGAGCCGGTCTTAAGCGCCGTTGATTGGAAGGGATGAACCCGTCCGCACGTCAGGCAAGGAGGTAGTGCCTCTTCGGCTTCCTGCGGCCACCTTCGGGGCGCCGCGCTGGACCAAAAAAGCCCTTACGTCGTTGCTTTAAGTCGCGTCCCTCGCGGAGAGCGGGGTTCGCCGGTTCCCTCCGGCTACTGGTTTGCCCGACGTCTTTCCGGCCTCTTGTCCGGGATCTCCGTCAACCAGCACACGACCACAGGCACGTGCGAAATTGGGCAAGTCGGCAAATAGGAGAAACGGACCTGCGATGCAAGAGCGAATCTTCGCTCGCACGCAGATTTTTGGTGCGCGAAGTCGCGCTCGATCTCGTTTGTAAACGCGCGTTAAGAGTTCGCGCGCGCGCGACGCGTCAGCGCTCGACGATCGGCTCGATCTTCGCCGCGTTTTTTACGAAGGACCAAGTGAAGACGCCGGCTGCGAGCGCGAAGCCGCCCATGAGGATCGCTTCGAATATCTTGCCGAGGCCGAAGAGCGCCGCGAGTGCCCAGCCGGTCGCAATGCCGATGCCGATCACTTCGACGCCGATGAGGATCGCCGCGCTCACGATGGTGGTGAGGTTCGCCCAGTTGATGCGGGAGCGCTTCTGCACGGCGTCGGTCATCGTCTTCGTCCTCGAAATGTGTCGCTCAGGTGGCGCTAGGGCTATGAGGTATTAAGATGGCCGGCAATCTGGCGGCAAAGAGTGGCTGAATCAAGCGCTCGAACGCCGCTCCCGCCTCGAAGTCCCCGGAGAGACAATGACCGAATACCGCGCAGAAGGCCGCTACGGCGTCGTCGCCGCCCCGCACAGGCTTGCCGCCGAGGCGGGAAGGGACGTGCTTGCGGAGGGTGGAAATGCGATCGAGGCGGCTGTTGCCGCCGCGGCAGCGATCGTCTCGGCCTACCCGCATATGAACCATATCGGCGGCGACGGTTTCTGGCTGATCCGCGAGCCCTCGGGGCGCGTGCGTTCCATCGAAGCCTGCGGATTTGCCGGCGCGCTTGCGACAATCGAGCGCTATCGCGCGGCAGGACACGACAGCGTGCCGGAGCGCGGACCGCTTGCCGCCTGCACCGTACCCGGCGCGATCGGCGGTTGGATGCTGGCGCTGGAAGCAGCGAAAGCCGCAGGCGGAAAAGTTCCGGTGAGCCGTCTCCTCGAAGCGGCGATCAAGATCGCGCGCGAAGGATTTCCGGTGTCTTCCTCGGTGGTCTGGGAGCGTCTGCGGAATGGCACACTTCCGATCGATGCGCCGGGTTTCGCCGAAACCTTCATGCCCGGTGGCAAGGCGCAGCCGCGAGGGGCGCGTCTCAATGCCGGCAAGCTGCCGGACACCTTCGAACAACTCGGCCGCGCGGGCCTCGACGATTTTTATCGCGGCGACGTCGGCCGCGAGATCGCCGCCGATCTCGAAGCGATCGGCAGCCCCGTGACGCGCGCCGACCTTGAAAAGTATCGCGCGACGCTGCGCGAACCGCTCTCGCTTCGCGTGCGCGACGCGATCGTTTATGGCTGCCAGCCGCCGACACCCGGCCTTGTCACGCTCATGATCCTTGGCCTCTATGAGCGTCTCGGCGCGCCGGGCGGCGAAGGCTTCGACTATGTTCATGCGCTGGTCGAAGCGTCGAAGCGGGCCTTCCTCGCGCGCGACAAGGTGCTGACCGACTTCGATCGCCTGACGCAGAAGCCCGGAGACTGGCTGACGAACGAGGCGCTCGAACGCGAAGCGGCCGCGGTCAAGAAGGATCGCGCGGCACCCTGGCCGCGTCCCGCAGGCGAAGGCGACACGATCTGGCTGGGGGCAGCGGACGCCAATGGCTATGTCGTCTCCTACATTCAGTCGATCTACTGGGAATTCGGCTCCGGCTGCGTGCTGCCGAAGACCGGTGTCTTGATGCAGAACCGTGGCGCGAGCTTCTCGCTCGACCCGAAGGCGACAAATCCACTCCAGCCGGGCCGGAAACCGGTTCATACGCTGACGCCGATGTTCGCCGCCTTCGACGATGGCCGCCAGCTTGGCTTCGGCACAATGGGCGGCGAAGGCCAGCCGCAGACCAATGCCGCGATTTTTGCGCGCTACGCCTTCCATGGCGTGCCGCTGGCGGACGCGATCGATCGTCCGCGCTGGATTCTCGGCAAGACCTGGGGTTCCAAGATCACGAATCTTCGCCTCGAATCGCGCTTCGCGCCGGAAGTGGCGGAGCGGCTCGAAAAAGCCGGGCACGACGTGCAGGTTTTGTCCGAGGCCTATACCGAGATCATGGGGCATGCCGGCGGCGTGCTGTTCGACGGCAGGAAGGTCGAAGGTGCGCATGATCCGCGTTCGGATGGGGGTGCCGCGGCAGTTTAGCGCTAACCATTCACGCGATTGTTGCTTGGCCGGTTGCCTGGTCCCGCTAGTTTAGGAATAAGGCTTACCAGGACTGGGACTCGCAAGGCTGGGATCATGCGCAGCATCGCCGGAGCATTCGCACTTCTTCTCGTTCTCGCGACAGGCGTCGCCGACGCGCGCGAACAGAAAGTTTCGCTGAAGCAGCAGCCGGCCGCACAGCAGACTTGGCCGCAGGAAGCGGAACTGAAGGGCGACTATCCCCGCGGCGCCATCGTCATCAATGTTTCCGAGCGCCGGCTTTATTATGCGCTGGGTGACGGCAAGGCGCTGATGTACCGGGTGGCAGTCGGCAAGCAGGGCTTCGGCTGGTCCGGCCAAAGCTGGGTTTCCGCTATGACCAAGAACCCGCCCTGGTACCCGACCGCGCGCATGCGTGCCGAAGGCGCGCCGCGCTACGTGGCGCCGGGGCCGAACAACCCGCTCGGCGTGCGGGCGCTCTATCTCGGCTGGTCTGAATACCGCATCCACGGCACCAACGCGCCGCATACCGTCGGCTCGGCGTCTTCCAGCGGTTGTTTCCGCATGCTCAACGCGGATGTCAGCGATCTTTACGAGCGCGTTGCGATTGGCGCGCCGGTTTATGTGATTCAATAAGTTTCCGCGGGCGCCGCCGCCTTTTCGCCGGACTTCGCGGGCTTGGTCTCTCGGCTGTAGAATGAGGGCCGGATGGTTCGGAAAGCTGCATTGCATCTGTTCGCGGCCGCCGCGGTTCTCGCGGGCGGGATCGCGCCTGCGCTTTCGCATCCGCACGTCATCGTTACCGGCAAAAGCGAAGTGGTCTTCGGTAAGGACGGCGCGGTTGCAGCGGTTCGTCACGCCTGGACCTTCGACGAGATGTTCTCCGAATACGCGACCCAGGGGCTCGACAAAAACAAGGACGGCGTGCTCTCGCGCGACGAACTCGCGGAGCTTGCCAAGGTCAATGTCGAGTCGCTGAAGGAATTCGAATATTTCACCACCGGCAAGAGCGGTCCGGGCAAACTCGAATTCGCGGAGCCCACGGACTACTATCTCGAGCATAAGGACAAGCTGCTCACGCTTCACTTCACGCTGCCGGTGAAGAAGGGATCGCAGAAAGGCGGTCTGTCGCTCGACGTGTTCGATCCGACCTATTTCGTCGCCTTCAATCTCGCGGAAGAAAATCCGGTGAAGCTGATCGATGCGCCGGCCAACTGCGCCTTCGAAGTGAAGCGGCCGAAGCAGGACGCGACGCAGACGCCGACGGAATCTTTCTTCAATTCGCTCACGGCAGCGAGCGATTACGGCTCGCAATTCGCGAACCGCGTGATCGTGACGTGCAAGTAAGCGCCTTGCGGAAGAATTTCTTCTCATTCCGCGCGATGGCTGCGCTGCTGGTTGCGGCAATCGCGGTTCTGCTTCTGATCGAGCCGTCGCTTGCGCAGAATCCGTTTGGTCAGCGCACGCCGCCGCCCTCCGGTTTCATGGGCTGGATCCTCGCCCAACAATCGGCCTTCTATCAGCAGATGGCGGGTGCGGTTAAAGCCGCCAAGGCCGATGGTTCCGCACTGTGGACGCTGGTTTCCATCTCTTTCTTATACGGCGTGTTTCATGCCGCCGGGCCCGGTCACGGCAAGGCGGTGATCTCGTCTTATCTGATCGCCGACGACGCGACGTGGAAGCGCGGGGCGCTGCTCGCGATCATCTCTGCATTGGTGCAGGCGCTGGTCGCGATTGCGGTGGTCGGAATTGCCGCGGTGTTGCTCGGCGCGACCGCGCGAACCATGAGCAATGCGGTGCGCTGGATCGAGATCGCGGCCTATAGCCTGATCGTTCTCTTCGGCCTTTATCTTTTATGGAAGAAAGGCCGTTCGTTCTTTGCTGCCTGGCGCGGCAAGCCCTCCGCGCACGATCATCATCATGATTCCGGACACGCGCATCACGATCATGCTCATACGCACGCGCATCATCACGATCATGACCATGTCCATGACGAGCATTGCGGTCATTCGCATGGGCCCGAGCCGGCGGAGTTGAAAGGCGACGACTGGTTCAAGCGCGGCATGGTTGCGGCCGTCACCGCCGGCATGCGCCCCTGTTCGGGAGCGATCCTCGTGCTGGTTTTCGCGCTCGCGCAGGGGATTTTTCTCTCCGGCGTCGCCGCGACCTTCGCGATGTCGGCCGGCGTCGCGATCACGGTCACGGCGATTGCCGTGCTCGCCGTGTTCGGCAAATCGCTTGCCGTCCGGCTTTCGGGCGCGATGGGCGGCCGAGGCGATCTCATGCTGCGCGGCATCGAGGTGCTGGGTGCCTTGTTCGTGATTGCCTTCGGTGTGCTGTTGCTCACCGGCTATCTCGCCTCCGAACGGCTGCTGCCGGTCTGATTTCTCGCCGTCATTGTTGTATGGTGAGCGGAATATGCGCGTCTTGCGCGAAGAGTTCTGCACGAGGGAACGATGACCGGATCGATGAACGCAGCGGATATTTTCAATCTCAAGGGCCGCGTTGCGTTGATTACCGGCGCTTCCAGCGGGCTCGGCGAGCGTTTCGCGGAAGTCGCGGCGGCCAACGGAGCGAGTGTCGTGCTCACCGCGCGGCGCGAAGACCGGCTCAACGAGATTGCCGCCCGCATCGAGCAGGCGGGTGGCAAGGCAGCCTGCGTCGCCTGCGATGTGACTGACCATGCGAGCGTCGCAAAAGCCTTCGATGTGGCGGAAAAGAAATTCGGCACGGTTGATCTGTTCGTTGCCAATGCCGGCATGGCCCGCCTCGGCAAAGTGGTCGAGATGCCGGAGCACGAGTATCGCGCGCTGATGGCGCTCGATATGGATGCCGTCTTCTTCAATTCGCGCGAGGCGGCCAGGCGCATGATCGCCGCGGACAAGCCCGGCTGCATTATCGCGACCGCTTCCATCGCGGCCTTCATCGTCGAGCGCAATATCGTTGCCTACAACATGGCGAAAGCCGCGGTGGTGCAGTTCACCAAGGGCTTCGCGCTCGAGGTGGCCCGCAAGAATATTCGCGTCAACGCCATCGCGCCGGGCTATGTCGTGACCGATATCAATCGCGATTTCCTGCTTTCGCCCAAGGGGCAGGCCGCAAAGGAAAAGCTGCCGCTGGCCCGCTATGGCGAACCCGGCGACCTCGATGGGGTTTTCCTGCTTCTGGCTTCGGAGGCGTCCCGCTGGATGACCGGCTCCACCATTGTGGTGGACGGCGGCCACGTTCTTACCGCTGGCGGATAGGTCCAAAGCCTTTTTGCGTTGCGCCAAATTGCGGCCTGCGCAGGCAGGCGGCAACTTCGTTGCAGGCCCTGCATGGATAACGAAATTGCAGGCTTTCTTGCGCTATGCGAGCTTTGGACTATCTAAAAAGTAGGTAGTCGCGTCCGAATCAGCTCCGATGCCCCGCCTGGAGGCGGTTCCTGCCGATGGCGAAGAACCAGAACGTCTCTCTCGACGATAAATACGACCTCGCCAAGCCGCTGGTTTTCCTGTCCGGCACGCAGGCCATCGTGCGGCTCACGCTCATGCAGAAGGAGCGTGACCGGCAGGCGAATTTGAATACAGCCGGATACGTCACCGGCTATCGCGGTTCGCCGCTCGGGGGCCTGGACCAGCAGTTTCTACGCGCGCGCCGCGTGCTCGAAAAATCCGACGTGAAGTTTCAGGCCGGGCTCAACGAAGACCTCGCAGCTACCGCGCTCTGGGGTTCGCAGCAGGCGGAACTGACCGGCGAAGGCAAGTTCGATGGTGTCTTCGGCATTTGGTACGGCAAGGGACCGGGCGTCGATCGCACCGGCGACGCCTTCCGCCATGCGAATTTTGCCGGCACTTCGAAACATGGCGGCGTGCTCGCGCTGATGGGCGACGACCATACCTGCGAATCTTCCACGACCGCGCACCAATCCGAATTCCATTTCGTGGATGTCATGATCCCGATCCTGAATCCGGCGGGCGTGCAGGAATTGATCGATTACGGCCTGCATGGTTTTGCGATGTCGCGCTTCTGCGGCACCTGGGTCGGCATCAAATGCGTGAAGGAAACGATCGAATCGACCGCGGTGGTCGATGTCTCGCCCGAGCGCGTGAAGACAAAGATTCCTGACTTCACCATGCCGCCGGACGGCCTGAACATCCGCCGTCTCGATGGCGCGCTCGCGCAGGAAGCGCGGCTGTTCGAATTCAAGCGCGATGCCATGCTCGCCTATATCCGGGCGAACGGCATCAACAAGATCGTCATGTCCGGCGGGCCGAACGCAAAGATCGGCATCATCACGACCGGCAAGAGCTATCTCGACGTGCGGCTCGCGCTCGACGAACTCGGCATCGATGAAGTGAAGGCGAACGAACTTGGTATCCGGCTCTTCAAGATCGGTTGCCCGTGGCCGATGGATCCGGGCGAGTTGAAGGACTTCGCCAAGGGTCTCGATCTCATCATCGTGGTCGAAGAGAAGCGCTCGTTGATCGAAGTGCAGGTGCGCGAGGAGCTTTACGGCACGGCAAACCAGCCGGTCGTCATCGGTAAGAGAAACGAGCAGGGCGAGTGGCTGTTTCCCGCCAAGGGCGCACTCGACCCCAACGATATTGCGATCGCAATCGGCGAACGCGTGCTGCGCCGCGCGCATAACGACGCGATGGCCGAGCATGTCAGCCGGCTGAAGCAGGCCCAGGAAGCGCTCTCGCAGACGCAGGATATCGCGGTCCGCACGCCCTATTTCTGCTCGGGCTGTCCGCACAACACCTCGACGGTGGTGCCCGAAGGCATGCGCGCATACGCGGGCATCGGGTGCCATACCATGGCGCTGTGGATGAACCGCAACACCATGGGCCTCACGCATATGGGCGCGGAAGGTGCGAACTGGGTCGGCGAGGCGCCGTTCTCGAAACGCAATCACGTGTTCCAGAACCTTGGCGACGGCACCTATAATCACTCCGGCATTCTCGCACTGCGCGCGGCGATCGCATCGGGCGTGAACATCACCTACAAAATTCTCTTCAATGATGCGGTGGCCATGACCGGCGGCCAGCGACACGAAGGCGGGCTCACGGTGGACGCGATCGCGCGGCAGGTCGCCGCCGAAGGCGTGACCAAGCTCGTGCTCGTCACCGACGAGCCGCATAAATATCCTGCCGGCATCGATTTCCCGAAAGGGATGACGATCCATCATCGCGACGAACTCGACAAGATCCAACGCATGCTCGCGGAAACGCCGGGCGCGACCGCGATGATTTACGATCAGACCTGTGCGGCCGAAAAGCGCCGCCGCAGGAAGCGCGGCGAGTTTCCCGATCCCGACAAGCGCGTCATCATCAACGAACTCGTCTGCGAAGGCTGCGGCGATTGCGGCGTGCAGTCGAACTGCGTCTCGGTGCAGCCGGTGGAAACCGAATGGGGCCGCAAGCGCACCATCGACCAGACCAGTTGCAATAAAGACTTCTCCTGCGTGAAGGGCTTTTGCCCGTCCTTTGTCACGGTTTCCGGCGCAAAGCTGAAGAAAGCGGCCGGCGTTGCCGCTGCGATGGGTGCGCAGGCAGCACTTCCGGAGCCGAAGCTTCCGGAAGTCAGAGGTACGTTCGGCGTCGTCATTACCGGTATCGGCGGTACCGGCATCGTCACGGTTGCGCAGGTGCTGGGAACGGCCGCGCATATCGATGGCAAGGCGGCCGGCATCATCGACATGGCGGGGCTTGCGCAGAAGGGCGGCGCGGTGGCTTCGCATCTGCGCATCGCCAATCACCCGGACGACATCTATGCGATCCGAGTGCCCGCACGCGGCGCCGAC
>CAUJKG010000011.1 GCA_963205465.1 Pseudomonadota bacterium
CCCAGAGAAAAATGAAGTGGCCGAACATGAACCCGCCGGCGTGAACCAGAAAGAATGCGAACATAAAAATCCGGCTCGCAACTTCGCCAAAGAAATTGTCCGAAAATTCGCCCGCGATCAGAATCCGCAACAACGTCCAGAACGCGATGATGAGCGTCTCCAGCCAGTAGAGCATCAAAAGGACGAAGGTGTCCCAGCCCCAATAAAGAACCCCAAGGAGAGGAATGAAGTTCGACACCAACAGGATCGCAATGGGCAGATAGCGGTAGACGCGCGATTCCGCACCCGGGTTGCGATAGCCGGGGTGACGGGCCGCGTTTTGATTTGTGATCGTCATGGGGAGCTGAAGTCTGGAGAAAACGGAGATTTCGAAGGGCAGCCGAGCGGCAAAGATTTCAGAAAGGCAGCCCAGATTCTACCGCCAAGGCATGCCCGGTTCGTTCATAAATGCGTTATACTGAGTGATCCGGGCGATTCGAAATCTCGACGCCCTTCACCACTCCTCCCGGCGTGGCGTAAAGAACTGAGGCGGCCCTTGGGCCGCCTCTTCTGTTTCAGCCGCCTTGTAACGGCGTTTTCGCCTTGATCACCGTCCAGAGCATCAAAAAGATCAGTGCCCCATTCAGGCAGTGCCAGAGGAAATGCGTCCCGAGCGGAAACTGCGCACATACGCTTGGATCGACGATACGGAAGCTCAGCGAAAGCATGAAGAGCGCCGCCCCCGAAAGGTAAGCGCCGCCAATCCAGCGCTGCTCCCCGCCCTTCATCCGCAGCAAGGCTCCGAACACGATCAATGCGCCGAGCACCGGAAAATAAAAGCCGGAATTGTTGAGAAAGCCGGAAGGCAATAACCGCGGTAATAGCGCCGCGATCCCGAGAAAGACGACGATCCAACCGATCGTCGCAGGAGCACTCTGACCGAGAAAACGGCGCAGAGTATAAATAAAGAGCGCCACCACGAAAATCGCGATCGGAATGGAGTCCGCAAACAGGCCCCAGCGGGTCGCAAAGGTATGGAACAGCGTCGAGCCGATACCGACCAGCACCGCAAGCCAGATCAGAATCAAGATGTAGGTGTCGCCCTTCCCTTCGCGCTTCCAGAGCACATAGGCGCCCGCCGCGGCCAGAAAGAAGGCGAGATTGGTCAACGCATTGAGCGGTTCAGCCCAGAGCCCCTCGTGCAAGCGCTCGCAGTAAAGATCAATCGGATCGTTCAGGGCCATCGTAAAGTCCTGCAAACATAAGATTCGGCCGCATATTGCCTGCGCGAAGCGGGATTTACGAGTCACAACAACGGCTTGTGCGGCCTGCTGCTTCTGCGACTTCGCACACTGATCCGGCGGTCCAGGTTGCCTAAAACTCCTGAATCAAATGAACCGGATGACAGAGGCTTTAAGCGCGATTTTCGCGCTCAGGCAGCACTAGCGACTTCTTCCGCAACAGGCTTCTGGGCGTCCATCGCCTCGACCAGCGCAATATAGGAGCTCGCCGGCAGCGGCGGCGCAAATACGTATCCCTGCGCCTGATGAACGCCTTTGCGCTGCAGATACTCGACTTGATCGAAACTCTCCACGCCTTCGGCGATCACTTCCATGTTCATGGTGCGCGCGAGTTCGAGCAGGGTTTCGATGATGGTCTGCGAGTAACGCTCGGTATTGATCGCGTCGATGAACATCTTGTCGATCTTGATCGTGTCGACGCCGAGCTTCATCAGGTAAGACAAACCACCGTGGCCGGTTCCCACGTCGTCGATCGCGACTTTGATCCCCAGCTTCTGGAGCCGGTTGATGATATCCCGCGCGAGGTCGAGATCCGGCAACGGTTCGCGTTCGGTCACCTCGAGCACGATCTGGGATAGCGCGATCTGCGATTTTCCGAAGATGGACTGGATCTGACCGATGATCGAGTCGTTTGCAAAATGGCCGGCATAGAGATTGAACGCGACATTCAGATGAGGCCGGTTTGCATGGATCGCTCCTACTTCCACGCAAGCGCGCTTCATCAACGCATGTGTCATCGGATAGATGAGGCCGGAGCGCTCCGCGAGCGGAATGAAGTTTGCCGGCGAGACCATGGTTCCGTCGGGCCGCCGCCAGCGCGCCAGCACTTCGGCGCCGATCAGCTTGCCGGTCTTGATGTCGATCGTCGGCTGGAAGAAGGGAACGATTTCGCCGTGATCGATCGCTTCCCGGAACTGCACCAGCGGATCGCTGCGATTGCGCCTGAAATAGAGTGCAAAGAATGCGAAGGTCAGCAGCGTTATCAGCGCGGAAGACAATCTCCCTGCGCTCAACACTTCGCGATACTCCACCGCGAGGGTGGAGCGGGTGCGCTCGACGATGACGGCGATCGGAAAGCGCTCGGATTTCAGATGCACACCCAGCGTCCGGGTCTGGTCGATGCTGAGGCCCTCATCCCCGACCGGACGGGCCGCCACGATCTCCGCGTTGTCGAGCACGAGCCGCAGACTGCGGCCATCCTGAAAATCGCCGTCCAGCGCTTCCGGCACCAGGAAATCGGCCGGAATCGTCGCGCCCAGCGCTTTCGCCTGTTTGCGGTCGAGCCGCAAACGCACCGCGCGGTCGTCGCGGTCGCGGAAGCGGATAAGACCGAGATCGAAGCGGCAGTCCGCCAGCGGAAGCTCGCGCAGCACGGCACGAGGCTCCGCGCCGTCGCCGAAATTGGTGCAGATGGTACGGCCACCCTCGTCGAGTACGCTGATCTCCTTGATCGGTATGGATATGGTCGCGGCCTTGCGCATCAGTTCCAGCGATTTCGGATCGCAGCCTTCGACCCGCGCGGAGAGATCGACCAGCGCCGTCATAGCGGTTTCAAGGCGGAGCTCGGCGAGACCCAGCGCGCTATGCGCTACCGACTCAAGCTTGCTGCGCGCGCTGCGCTCGACATAGGCGTTCATCGAATATTCGACGAGCACGGACGGCACGCAGGCGATGCCGACGCCGCCAAGCACGACTGCTGCCCACCATGCTTTCGATTTGCGCACGCAATACGACCTTGGCCTGCCCGGTTGGCTCCATAAGACCCTTTGCGGATTAAGGTTGTGTTAACAATCCGCCGCCCGCGGCAGCATTAAAGCCGCGCGCGCATGCTCCCGGCAGAGACATTCGCCCACTTCCGGTAGGTGTAGCGGGCCTGATAGCTCGCGACCCGCAGCCCGGTCCTGCCGTCCAGAAAACCCAGTTGCAGCACATAGCTCCGGATATAGGCGGCAGCCCCCCGCACCTTGGCAAGCCACGGAGTGCTGCTGCGGCCGCGGGCAAGCAATTCGCGCGCGGCGATCTGCGCATAGCGCTCGATCTTGCCGTCGGCGTCTGCCGGCGTCGCGATGGTGTCGTGCTCGATCGGGTTCTTCAGCGTGCCGACTTCTCCCTCGACGACCACGCTCTCGTGCACGAGATTATCGTTGAAGCGTCCGCGCTCGCGGCGATAGAGCCGGAGCACATAGTCCGGCCACCAGCCGCCATGGCGCACGATCTCGCCCATGAATCGATTCCGGCGCGGCATGCGATAAGCAGGCTTGGCGGCTGGGCTGTTCAGCACGGCAAGAATCTCACCGCGCAGGCCCTCCTCGATCCATTCATCGGCATCGAGCGAAAGAATCCACTCTCCCGTCGCAGCTTCCTGCGCACGCTGTTTCTGCGGACCGAAGCCCGGCCAGTCCGCCGGTTGCAGCAGCTTCGCGCCGAGGCGCTTCGCAATTTCTGGGGTTCGGTCCGTGCTGCCGCTGTCCACCACCACGATCTCATCGGCAATTCCCGCCGCCGAGCGCAGGCAGCGTTCGATCGCGGCTTCCTCGTTTTTCGTGATGACGATCAGCGAGAGCCGCGGCATGGACTTTCCGTTCGGGAGGCTGGTTCGGCCGATAGGCGCTTGATAATTCTTTGGCGGCTCGCTTTTTTCGAGCAAGCACGATATGCCGCAGCCACCCGAAACCGTCCAGCCCGTTATGCCGCTCCCGCAAATTGCCTTCATACGTCAGAGATTCTCTCGCTTCGGCGGCGGTGAACTGATCCTCGACCGGACGATCACGGCGCTGGCGAAGCGCGGCGTGCCGGTGACGCTGATTGCGCGCGAATGGGAGCCGCGTGACGGCATTGCCTTTCAGCGCTGCGATCCGCCACGCCGCCCGCGCGCCAATCGCGATTCCCGCTTTGCCCGCGCGGCCTGCGATCTCGTCGCCGCCTTGCCGCAGACGCTCGTGCAGTCTCATGAACGCATTCCGTGTTGCGACATCTATCGCGCGGGAGACGGCGTGCACGCAGCATATCTTGCCCATCGCGCACGCGGCATGGGCTTTTTCAAGCGCTTCTTCCAGAACATCAGTTCTTATCATCGCGACGTGACCGCGCTCGAACGCGAGATGTTCACAAGCAAGCGGCTCAAGGCCGTGATCGTGAATTCGGAAATGGTCGCAGACGAGATCGTCGCGCATTTCGGTTATCCCCGCGCGCGCATCCATCACATTCCGAACGGCATCGATCTTTCGCGCTTCGACGAAGCCGCCATCGCGGCGTTGCGCGGCGAGACGAGAAGTCGGCTAGGCTTTTCCGATGAGAAGAAGGTCATCGTCATCATCGGCTCGGGTTACGAACGCAAAGGCGTGGCGCAGGCCATCGGGGCTCTCGCGAAAAGCAAAACCGGCGCAGCACTCCTCGTCATCGGTCACGAGAAGAAAATCTCGCGTTACGAGAGGCTTGCCTCGCACCTGAACCTCGGCGGCGACGTTCGCTTTCTGGGCAAGCAGAGCGACGTACTCCCCTATCTCGCGGCAGCCGATGCCATGATCCTGCCGTCGATCTACGACCCATTCCCTTCGAGCGTGCTGGAAGGACTCGCCGCCGGCCTTCCCGTCGTCACGTCCGAAAGCAGCGGCGCGCGGGATATCGTGCGCGAAATCGATGGCGGACTCGTGCGCGATGCAAACGACATCGAGGGGCTTGCACAAGCGATCACCATCGCGCTCGCGCTCTCGGAGCAGCCGGACACTCAAGCGCGCGTCCGCAGAATTGCGGCGCGCTTCGACATGAACGCAATGGTCGAGCGCATGCTGGCGCTCTACCAATCCATGGGCAGTTTCAAACCTTGAAAATCCTCCACACCGAAGCGTCGCCCGGCTGGGGCGGTCAGGAAATCCGCGTGCTCGACGAGTCGCAAGGCTTCATCGAACGCGGACATAAAGTCTGGCTTGCCGCCCGCAGCGATGCGCAGATCGTGCCGGCCGCGAAACAGCGCGGGATCGAAGTCTTCGAACTTCCGTTCCAGCGCGTAAACATCGCTTCCGTTCGCGCGATGATCGATCTCTTGCGGCAGATCGAGCCTGACATCGTCGTGACGCACAGCCGCAACGACACCTGGATTGCCGCACTCGGAATCCTGCTCGGCCGCTCGAAAGCGAAGCTCATTCGCCTGCGGCATGTTTCGATTCCGGTAAAGCCGGGCATTCGCAATCGCTGGCTCTATGGCAGCCGTGCGGCGCGCGTGGTCACGACCGGCGAAGCTATCCGCAAGCATCTGATCGAAACGCTCGCACTCGATCCCTCGCACGTCGTTTCAATCCCGACCGGCACCGATCTCTCGCGCTACCACCCCGGCGACAAGACCGCGGCACGGGCGAAGCTCGGATTGCCGCAGGAGAAGCCCCTGATCGGCATGGTTGCCACGCTCAGAAGCTGGAAGGGTCATCGCTTCCTGATCGATGCGATGCTCGACAAGCAGCTGGAAGGGACGCTCGCCGTCCTGGTCGGCGACGGACCGCAGGATGAAAATCTTGCAAAGCAGGTTGCCGAGCGTGGGCTAGAGGATCGCGTGATCTTCGCAGGCCGCCGCGAGGACGTGCAGGACTGGCTGCGCGCCTTCGATGTTTTCGCGCTTCCCTCCACCGGCAACGAAGGCATTCCGCAGGCGCTGATGCAGGCCATGGCGACGGCCCTTCCCGTCGTCACCACGCCGGTCGGCGCAATCCCGGAACTCGTGACCCACAACGAGAGCGGCTGGATCGTGCAGCCGGAAAATCCTGCTTCGCTCGCGGAAGGCATAGCCACCGTGCTTGCCGATCCTGCGCTGGCAAAACGCCTCGGCGATGCCGGACGCGCTGTGGTCGAGAGCAAACACACCAAAGCCGCGATGCTCGACGCGATGGAAGCGGTATTCGGCAAGGCGATTTCGAATTAAGGCTTCGCCACGGTGAAGACGGCAAGCCGCGCTTG
>CAUJKG010000012.1 GCA_963205465.1 Pseudomonadota bacterium
GTCGTCGATTTCATCCACGCGAACTCGGCCGCGAAGATTTGCCTCCAGCTTGGCCACGCGGGACGCAAAGGCGCGACCAAGCTGATGTGGGAAGGCATCGACGAACCGCTGGAAAGCGGCGCCTGGCCGATCGTGGCACCCTCGCCGCTGCCTTATTATCCGCACAGCGCGGTGCCGCGCGAGATGACGCGCGCCGACATGGACAAAGTGAAGGCGGACTTCGTGGCGGCGGCGAAACGCGCGGAGCGCGCGGGTTTCGACATGCTCGAACTTCACTGCGCGCACGGCTATCTTCTGGCGTCGTTCATCTCTCCGCTCACCAATCGTCGCAGCGACGATTATGGCGGCATGCTCGAAAACCGGCTGCGCTTTCCGCTCGAAGTCTTCCGCGCGATCCGCGAAGTCTGGCCGCTGGAAAAGCCGATGTCGGTGCGCATTTCCGCGACCGACTGGAAAGACGGCGGCATTACCGGCGAGGACTCGGTCGAAATCTCGCGCGCCTTTGCGCGCGAAGGCTGCGACCTGATCGACGTCTCGACCGGACAGACCGTTTACGATGCCGAGCCGGTGTTCGGCCGTATGTTCCAGACGCCTTACTCCGATCAGATTCGCAACGAAGCGCAGATTGCGACGATGTGTGTCGGCAACATCACGACGGCCGATCAGGTGAATACTATTCTGGCCGCGGGCCGCGCCGATCTCGTGGCGCTGGCGCGGCCGCATCTGGTCGATCCTTATTTCACGATGCGCGCGGCAGCCTGGTACGGCGTCGATGCCATCGCATGTCCGCCGCAGTATCTATCCGGCAAGGATCAAGCGTTCCGCACTGCGCTCCGCGATCGCGCCGATCTCGCGGAACTCCGCCGCAAGGTGAAGCCGCGGAGCCATCAAACGCGCGCTCGGGAAGAAACAGCAGAATAGCTGTCTTACTTTCAAACGCTTTCAAATGCCGCAGAGCGGACGGGTTGTTGCGCTGCATCATGCGCAAGATGCGTGTGCGATGATTTCGAGCATCCCGAAGTCTTCGCGTGCACCGCAAAGCTATTGACGAATGCTTCGCAAGTGCCTGAAAGTCTTATGTGATGGCTCACGAAGCCAGCGTTCGAAACGACTTCGACGGCGAGCTGCTATCCGAGGCGTCAAGCAACTTCGAATAACAACAAGAACGCAGCGCACCAACCGGTCGTGAATTTCTCTAGGGAGGATACTGAAGATGAAATGGCAACTGCCAAAGAAGCTGCTCGGGGTTGCTGCCGCCGGCATGCTGGCCGGCGCAGGCTATCTCGCACTACCGCAGAAAACCGAAGCACAGAGCGCAACGATCAAGATTGCTTACGTCGATCCGCTGTCCGGCCCGATGGCTGGCATCGGCGATACCGGCCTGAAGAATTTCCAGTTCATTCTTGAACAGATCAACGCCAAAGGCGGCGCGAACGGCAAGAAGCTCGAAATCGTTCCGTTCGACAACAAGCTGAACGCGCAGGAAACCATCGTGCAGGTGCAGAAGGCCATCGACCAGGGCATTCGCATCATCACGCAGGGTAACGGCACCGCGTTCGCGATCGCGATCTCGGAGTTCGTGACCAAGTACAACGAGCGCAATCCGGGCAAGGAAGTCGTCTATCTCAATTACGCGGCGGTCGATCCGATCCTGACCAACGAGAAGTGCAGCTACTGGCACTTCCGCTGGGACGCCAACACCGAGCAGAAGATGGCGGCGATCACCGCCTTCCTGAAAGACAAAAAAGACGTGAAGAAGATGTACCTGATCAATCAGGATTACGCCTTCGGTCACGGCGTGCGCGATCTCGCGGTGAAGTTCCTCAAAGAACGCCGTCCCGACATCGAAATCGTCGGCAACGAAGTGCATCCGCTCGCCAAGGTGACGGACTTCGCGCCCTATATCGCCAAGATCAAGGCGTCGGGCGCCGATAGCGTCATCACCGGCAACTGGGGTTCCGACATGGCGCTCCTGATCAAGGCCGCGGCCGATGCGGGCCTGCAGGTGAACTTCTTCACCTTCTATGCCGGCGGCACCGGCGGCCCGACCGCGGTCAAGCAAGCCAACCTCGCAAACCGCGTCTATGCGGTTGGCGAAGGGTTTGCGAACATCGACCACAAGGAATCGCAGGCGTTCGAAAAAGAACTCCGCGCGAAGTACGGCCTGAGCCTGTTCTATCCGCGCGGCGTGAACCAGATGCGCATGCTCGCGGAAGCGATCAACAAGGCCAAGTCGGACGACCCGAAGAAGTTCGCAGCCGTTCTGCATGACATGAAGTTCGAAGTGTTCAACGGCGGCCAGGGCTTCATGCGCCCCGACGACCATCAGTTCATGCAGCCGATGTACATGGCCGTGTTCGGCCCGATCAAAGCCGATCAGCCATTCGACGAAGAGAAGACCGGCTGGGGCTGGAGCATCGCGGGCAAGGTCGATCCGAAGGAAACGCTGGTTCCGACCACCTGCAAGATGAACAAGCCGTCCTAACCGGCGTCATCGAAGCGTCCGGCCGGAGCAATCCGGCCGGACGTTCCATATTCGAGTAAACCCCGGGTGGCAGGGAACCGTGGCTGAACTCATCATCATTTCGACGCTGAACGGCGTCTTGTACGGCCTCTTGCTGTTTTTGATGGCAAGCGGTCTCACGCTCATCTTCAGCATGATGGGCGTACTCAACTTCGCGCATGCGAGCTTCTACATGCTCGGCGCGTTTCTCGGATATCAGATCAGCCAATGGGCCGGCTTCGTTCCGGCGCTGATCCTGGCGCCGCTGATTGCGGGCGGGCTCGGCGCGCTGATCGAGCGCTTCGGACTGCGGACCGTTCACAAGCACGGCCATGTCGCGGAGCTGCTCTTCACCTTCGGTCTTGCCTTCATCATCGAAGAAATCGTCCAGATGATCTGGGGCAAGCTGGCGATGGATTACCGGATTCCGAGCTGGCTCGATTTCCCGGCCTTCACGGTCTACGCGACCAACTATCCCGCCTACAAAACTTTCATGCTGGTGTTCTCGATCCTGATCTTCATCGGATTGATCCTGCTGCTCACCCGCACGCGCGCCGGCCTCATCATTCAGGCGTCGCTCACCCACCCGAACATGGTCGGCATGCTCGGCCATAACGTGCCGCGCGTGTTCATGATGGTATTCGGCCTCGGCACCGCACTCGCGGCGATCGCCGGCGTGATCGCGGGCGCTGCCTTCGTGACGCAATCGAACATGGCGGCACTGCTCGGCCCGATCCTCTTCGTCGTGGTCGTGGTCGGCGGCCTCGGCTCGCTTTGGGGCGCCTTCGTCGCCTCACTCCTGATCGGTCTCCTGCAGACCTTCGCCATCGCCTCGGACTGGTCGCTCTCGAAGTTCTTCGGCAGCGCCTTCTCGCCGACGCGGGGAACGCTCTTGTTCGACATCTGGACCGTCACGATCGCCCAGATCGGCCCGATCCTGCCTTATCTTCTGCTCGTGCTGGTCCTCATCTTCCGGCCGACCGGCCTGTTCGGGACGCGCGACACATGAGCGAAACAACAAAAGCCATACCAATGGCATCCGAAACTTCGATGGCGGCCCGCTTCAAGCGCTACGGCATCTGGATCGTCGCCACGATCATACTGCTGGTGGCGCCCTATATTTTCTCGTCCGGCGCATCGATCACCACGATGTGTCTGATGGGCATCATGATCGTCTTCGCGCTGTCCTATAATATGCTGCTCGGTCAAACCGGCATGCTGTCCTTCGGGCACGCGGTCTATTACGGCCTCGCGGCCTTCGCGACGGCCCACATGATGAACTGGGTCATCAAGACTGGAGCGCCGATCCCACTGCCTTTGATCCCGCTCGCGGGTGCCGCGGCCGGGCTTTTCTTCGGCATCGTGTTCGGCGCGGTTTCGACCAAGCGCGGCGGCACGGCATTCGCGATGATTTCCCTCGGCCTCGGGGAGCTCGTCTATTCGAGTTCGCTGATCCTGCGGAGCTTCTTCGGCGGCGAGGAAGGCATCTCCGCAGACCGCACGAAACTTTTGCGCTTCTTCGGCTATAATTTTGGATCGCAGATTCAGGTCTATTACCTGATCGCGGCATGGTGCCTGCTCTGCGTGATCCTGATGTATGCGATCACGCGCACGCCCTTGGGCCGGATGTGCAACGCCGTGCGCGAGAACCCCGAACGCGTCGAGTTCGTGGGTTACAATCCGCAATTCGTACGCTTTATCGCGTTCGCGCTCGGAGGACTCTTCGCGGGGGTCGCCGGTTCGCTCGCGGCGATCAATATCGAACTCGCGCAGGCGAGCTTCGTCGGCGCCGCGCAGTCGGGTGCCGTGCTGCTCGCCGCCTATATGGGCGGCGTAGCCTTCTTCGTCGGGCCTATCCTGGGCGCGATCATCGTTACGCTGCTTTCGATCAAGCTCTCGGATTTTTCCGAGATCTGGGTTCTTTACTTCGGCATCCTCTTCATCACGATCATCCTGTTCGCGCCTTACGGCCTGTCGGGTCTCCTGATGATGCACGCGCAGTTCTGGCGCGGACCACTGAGTAGCCGGATCGCGCGGTTCGGCAAGCTCTTCGGCAGCTATCTCGTCGCCGCGATCCCCGCGCTCATCATGATCCTCGGCGCGATCCTTCTGATCGAGATGATTCATCATATCGTGCAGAAGAGCGCGGAAGGCCCCATGATGCATTTCCTCCGGAGCAGCCGTTTCACCGTCAACACGCATACGGCGCTGCCATGGGTCGGCGGAATCGTTGCGCTGATCGGGGGATTCTTCGCCTTCCGCATGACCTGGCCCGTGGTCGCGAAAGCCTGGAACAACGCGCTGGCCGATGCGCAGAGGAGCGGCGCATGAACTCCGCGGTAGAACTGAAGGATCTCAAGAAGAACTTCGGCAAGACCGAAATCATCCGCGGCGTCAGTCTCGACGTGAAATCCGGCGAACGGCACGCCGTGATCGGCCCGAATGGTGCCGGCAAATCCACGCTGTTCAACCTGATTTCCGGCCGCTTCCTGCCCTCCTCGGGCGCGATCCACTTGCGCGGCGAGAACATCACGGGGCTACGGCCTTTCGAGATCAACCGCCGCGGGCTGTCGCGGAGCTTCCAGGTAACTAATATTTTCCCGCGCCTTTCGGTTTGGGAGAACGTGCGCTGCGCGGTGCTGTGGTCGAAGGGATACAAGTATTCGTTCTGGCAGAACATCGACCGGCTCGAAGACGTGCGCGCACGCACGGCGGAGATTCTCGACCAGATCAACATGACCGCCCGCGCGCAAACTCCCGCGGGCGTGCTGACCTACGCGGAACAGCGGGCGCTGGAGATCGGCATCACCATCGCAGGCGGCGCCGACATCATCCTGCTCGACGAACCGACCGCAGGCATGAGCCGGAGCGAGACCGAACATGCGGTCGCCTTGATCCGCAAGGTCAGCGAAGGCCGCACACTCATCATCATCGAGCACGACATGGGCGTGGTTTTCGACCTTGCCGACCGCATCTCCGTGCTTGTCTATGGGCAAATCCTCGCCACCGACGAGCCGGTGAAGATCAAGTCGAACCAGAAAGTTCAGGAAGCCTACCTTGGAGCAGCCGGCCATGACTGACTTGATGCTCGAGGTCAAAGACCTGCACGCTTATTACGGCAAGAGCCACATTCTGCAGGGCGTGAACCTGAACGTGAAGAACGGCGAGATCGTTTCCATCCTCGGCCGCAACGGCGTCGGCCGCTCCACCACGCTCAAAGCCATCATGGGCGACGTGCAGCCGCACGGCTCCATCATGTTCAAGGGCAAGCAGATCGCCGGGCTTAAGTCCTATCAGGTCGCTTACTCGGGCCTTGGTTACGTCCCGGAAGACCGCTCGATCTTTCCGAGATTGACGGTCGAGCAGAATCTCGTGCTCGGCGAAAAGTCGAGCCGCAAGAATCCGCGCTGGTCGATCGAGGACGTCTACAATCTTTTTCCGATCCTGCGGGAACGCAAGGACACGGATGCGAGCGTGCTCTCCGGCGGCGAACAGCAGATGCTGACGGTGTGCCGCACGCTGATGGGCGATCCCGACCACATCATGGTGGACGAGCCCACAGAAGGGCTCTCGCCGCAGATGACGGAGCGGGTCGGCAATCTTCTCCAGAGCATCGCCGAGCGGAAGATTTCGATCCTGCTGGTCGAGCAGAAGCTGACGATCGCGATGCGGATTTCGCACCGCGTCTATGTGATGGGGCACGGCCATATCGTGTTCGAAGGCACGCCGGCCGATCTCGAGAACAACGCAAGCGTCCGGCGCGAGTGGCTGGAGGTCTGAGCTAGCCTTTCCCCGGCGTTATGACCGTGGCTCTCCCGGCCGTGACGACAATCTTAGATCGCGTTTCTCTTTATTGGCGCATGGCCTTGTCCGAAAACCGGTTCCCACTTTTCGGGGCCATGCGCTAGTTCTTCCAGGCCAGAATGCGCTTGTCGGCAATGGCAAGACCGTAATTGCTGACCAGGCCGATCAGGCCGAGCAGAAGAATGCCCGCATACAAATCTGCCGCGCGATAAGAGCGCGCCGCGTGCAGCACGGCGGTGCCGAGCCCTTCCTGCGCGGTCAAGAGTTCCCCGACCACCGCGAGAATGAGCGCCACCGTCAAGGAAAGGCGCATGCCCGCGAGAATATCCGGCACCGCATTGGGAAGGCCGATCTTGTAGATGAACTCCCAACGCGACATCTGCAGGAGCCGCGACACTTCCACGAGCCGCGGCTCGACATGCGCGAAACCATGGATCGTGCCGAGCAGCGTCGGCCACACCGCGCCGAACACCACGACACCGAGCACCATCGAAGCATTCAGGCCGAACAGCGAGATCGCAACCGGAATGATTGCCGACGCCGGCAGCGGGCGCAGAAACTCCAGCGTCGGCTGAATGTAAGCGCGCGCGACCGGAGACACGCCGATCAGGCTGCCGATCGCGATCGCGACCAGGCTCGCAAGCAGCCAGCCCTGGATCATGCGATTGACGGTGGCCAGCGTCTGCGGGAGGAGATCGCCGTTCACGAGGCCCCATTCGAGCGCGGAAATCGTCGCCGCAGGACTCGGCAGGAATACGCGAGAGATCAATTCGAGCGACGTCACGAGTTGCCAGAGCAACAAGAGCACGATCAGTCCGGCGATCCCGAGCGCAATATCGGCGATGCGGAAGCGTTTCATGCGCTGGCCACAGCACCCGGCGCGCGATGCGCGAACAGGCGTCCTTCCAGCCACACCAGCCCATAATTGAGCGCCCAGCCGAGCAGGCCGACCCAGATCAGAAGCGCGAACATCCGGTCGGGCCGGAGCGACTCCTGCGAAACCATCAACCCATATCCCAAGCCTTGCGGATTGGCGGCGATCTCGACCGTCACGGCAACCACCAGCGAAAGTCCGACCGAAAGGCGCAGCGCGGTGAACAGCCGGGGTGCTGCCGCCGGCAACATGATCTTGAAGATGCGAGCGAAGATGCCGAAGCCCATGAGCTTCGATACTTCCATCAGCCGCACATCGACCTGCTTCAGCGCGTGCTGGGTCAGGATCAGAAACGGCCAGAACGTAGCCCAGGCCACGACCGCATATTCCATGCGATAGCCATAGCCGAAGGTCAAAAGCGACAGCGGGATCAGCGCGACCGACGGAATCGGCCGAAGCATTTCAACCGACCACGAGGAAAGCCGATCGGCGGTGCGCGCGAGGCCGATCAGAATCCCGCAGGCGGTTCCCGCCACCATGCCGATCAGCAATCCGATCGCGGCGGCGACCAGCGTCTGGTACGTGGTCTTCAACAGCGTGCCGTCGGTCAGCGTCTCGATGGCGCCGGATACGATCTTCGAAGGCGCCGCGAGCGTATCGCTCAAGACCGGATTGAACAGAAACCAGATCTCGGCGCCCGCGATCACCAAAACCGGGAACAGCCAGCCACGCCAGCTTTTGGTGAGCGCCGCTATCATGCGTGGATCTTGTTCATGATCTCGAACATCTCGCGGCGCAGCCGGAGAAATTCGGGATGCTCGCGCGTGGTGAGTTGATCGCGCGGGCGCGGCAGCGGTACCTTGATGTCGTAAGCGACGCGGCCGGGGTTGGAATCCAGCGCCACCACGCGGTCGCCGAGATAGAGCGCCTCCTCGATATCGTGGGTGACGAAGAAGACGGTGGTTTTGCGTTCCGACACGAGGCGCAGCACCTCGTCCTGCAACGTCTGTCTTGTCATGGCGTCGAGCGCACCGAAGGGCTCGTCCATCAACAACGTGTCGGGCTCCTGCGCGAGCGCGCGGGCGATCTGCAGGCGCTGCTGCATGCCGCCGGAAAGCTGGCCCGGAAACTTGTCTTCATGGTGGGCAAGCCCGACTTTGGCGAGCAATTCGCGGATGCGGGCCGGACGGTCTTTCGCCGGCATGCCGCTCGCTTCCAGCGGCAGGCTGACATTGGCGAAAGCACGCCGCCACGGCAGCAGCGCCCGGCCATAATCCTGAAACACCACGGCAACATGGCGTGAGGGCTTCAATACCGGTTTGCCGTTGGAAAATACTTTGCCGGTTGTCGGCGTCAGCAGGCCCGCGATCATGCGCAGAAGCGTGGTCTTGCCCGAGCCCGATGCGCCGATCACGCAGACGAACTCACCGGGATCGACGGACATGTCGATCCCGGTAAGGATCTGGTTGGAGCCGAAGGACAGACTGACGTCCTTCAACTCGATCGCAGGATTCGCGGCCATTACTCGGCGACGAGCTTCTTCAGGTCGAGCTTGGTGCGCAACATCTTCTGCTTTTCCATGATCGCGATCCAACGCGCCATGTTTTCCTGCGGGATTTCCGCGCGCCACTGGCCGTTGATCGGCATGGTCTTCAGCACTTCCGGCGGCAGCTTGATGTATTTTCCGATCGACGTGCGGAGGAATGCCTCGTCCTTGCGGACGTCCTTCACGCCATCGGCAACCGCGTCGCGGAAGGCTTTCGCGGCAGCCTTGTTTTCATTGTACCACTTGCGGGTCGAGGAATAGACGATGATCGGCATCTCGCCCTTGAGCACTTCATTGAAGTAGGTCGCGATCTTGCCGATCTTTGCTTGCACAATGCGGCTCATGATCGGCTCGCCGGTGATCACGCCATCGACGTTACCTGCGCGCAGCACGTCCGCCATCTGCGGGAACGACACTTCGACGAAGGTGACCTTCTTGATGTCGACGCCCTTTTCCAAAAGCCAGTTCTGGAACAGGACATGCAGGAACGCGCCAAGACCCGGCACGCCGATGCGCTTGCCGACGTAATCTTCGGGCTTTGCGATGGTAACGTCGTTCTTCACGACGATGGCGAAGTTCTGGTCCGTGGGCAGCGTGGTGCCGGAACCGGCGATCGCTACGAGATCAAGACCGCTATCCACAGCCTGCAGGAACACGGGAAGCGTGGTGCCGGCAAGATCGATCGAACCCGATTGCAACGCAGCCGGCATGGTCGAATTCAGCGGAATGAGCTGAAACTCGACATCAAGCCCGCGCTTCTTGAAGTAGCCGGCTTCCTGCGCGATGAAACCGCTCGCGAAGTCGGCCGTGGCCGTATAGGCGACCTTTATTTTGGTCGGCGTCTGCGCGACCAGCGTGCCCTGCAAGCCGAGGGTAAAAACACCCGCAGACAGCAAAGCAAGAGCCGCGATAATCTTCCTTCTCATCTTCTTCCTCCCATTGTTCCCGAACAACTCGATTATTCTTGTCGGTTCGGCGGCGTTTCGTTCAGCGGGCGTTCGTCTTCGCCCGTTTTCTTTTTTCTGTCGTTACCTTAACCGGATTTTTGGCGCGCAGCACCTCGGCAATGACGTCGGCGGTAATCCCGATATGCTGCCGGATCACCGCCTGCGCACGCGGCACATCACGGTCGAGCACGGCATCCATCAGCAGGCGATGTTCTCCGATCACTTCTTTCGCCGTGAAGCCGTAGCTTCCCAGCAAGCGGCGATAACGCGTCTTGCGCACGTAAAGATCATCGCAAAACTCCCGCAGCGATTTCAGCGGGCAGGAACTGATCAGCGCGCGATGAAAGCGGTGATGCCGCTCCTCGAAGTGATCGCGGTCCTTTTTGCCGGCCTTGGTGTGGTCAATCGCGCGCGCGAGCACATGAAAGCTCGAGACGATCTCTTCTTCCCAGGCTTCCGTCGCATGCTCGATCGCGAGGCGGATCGCCTCCCCTTCGGCAATCTGCCGCGTCTTGGTGATGTCGATCAGCTCCTCGATGCTGACCGGAGGTACACGAAAGCCCTTCTGCGCGCGCTGATGGACGAAGCCTTCGGCAGCGAGTTGCGCCAGCGCTTCGCGCATCGGCGTTGCGCCGATGCCGTAGCGGGACTTCAACTCGCGCATCTTCAATTGCGAATCCGGCGCAAGCACGCCGGACATGATGTCGTGCTTCAGCTTGCGCACGGCAGCTTCGGTCGCGGTGGTCGATTCCTGTCTGGTCAGCGCCGGATGCGCCATCGCAAAACCCTTCGATAGTCGACAAAACGAAAAATATCGATATTTTCTTCCTAACGCAAACAAGACCTGAAAATCGCGCAGCGGAGGAAGACGCCATGAAAATCATAGACTTATCGGTGCCGCTCGAAAATGACGTGCCGGCCGACCCGCCGGGCCGCGGGCCCAAACTCGAATATGTGACGCACAAGGAATCCGCCGCCGGCGTCTGCGCATTCTTTCCGGGACTGAAGCCGGAAGACCTCCCCGACGGCGAAGGCTGGGCGGTCGAGCAGATCAACCTGTCGACGCATAACGGCACGCATCTCGACGCGCCCTATCACTTCGCGTCCACCATGAACAACGGCGAACGCGCCTGGACCATCGACGAAATTCCGCTCGACTGGTGCTTCCGTCCCGGCGTGAAGCTCGACTTCCGTCACTTCGAGAACGGTTATGTCGCGACCGCGGCGGACGTCGAAGCGGAATTGAAGCGCATCGGCCACGATTTGCAGCCGCTCGACATCGTGGTCGTGAATACTTCGGCCGCCGCGCGCTTCGGCCAGCCGGACTACCTTGCAAGCGGTTGCGGCATGGGCGCGGAAGCAACGCTTTATCTTACCTCGCGCGGCGTGCGGGTCACCGGCACCGACGGCTGGTCATGGGATGCGCCCTTCGTGCACACCGCGAAGAAATATTCCGAGACCAAGGATGCTTCCCTCATCTGGGAAGGCCACAAGTCCGGCCGCAAGATCGGCTATTGCCACCTGGAGAAGCTGCACAACCTCGAACAGCTTCCTTCGCATGGCTTTCGCATCGCCTGCTTCCCGGTGAAAATCAAAGCCGCTTCCGCGGGCTGGACGCGCGCCGTCGCAATCATGGAGAACTGACAATGAAGCTCGCAACCTTCGAAACCGGCGGCAAACAACGCATCGGCGTCGTCGATACGCAGAAGAAAGAAATCCTCGATCTCGCCGCGGCAAGCGGCGGCAATCCGGCTTTCGCCGACATGCTTGCGCTGATCAACGCGGGCGCGAGCGGCCTTGCAGAAGCAAAGAAGCTCGCAGGCGAATGGAAGAAGGACGCGGTGGTACCGCTCGAAGGCACCAAACTGCTCGCACCGATCCCGGTGCCGCCGCAGATGCGCGACGCCTCGGTTTATGCAACGCACGTGAAGAACGCGCCGCGCGGCATGCAGCGCTATCTCGCGCGCAAAAGCCAGGGCGAAGAAGCCGCAGCCAAGATTCAGGCGGAGCCGGACGTACCGCCGGTCTATCGCCAGCTTCCGGTCTATTACATTACCAACCGCTTCAGCGTCGTTGGTCCGGACACCACCATCCAGTGGCCGCGCTACAGCGAGCTGATGGACTTCGAACTCGAGTTCGGCGTCTATATCGGCAAGCCCGCCAAGAATGTTTCCGCGGCGAATGCGAAGGATTACATCTTCGGCTACACGATCTTCAACGACTTCTCCGCGCGCGACCAACAAGTGATCGAGATGCAGGGACGGCTCGGACCCACGAAGGGCAAGAGCTTCGACATGGGCAACGCCATGGGTCCCTGGATCGTGACGCCGGACGAACTCGGCGATCCCGAGCAGATGAACGTCGAGGTGCGCGTGAACGGCGAAGTCTGGGCGAAGAACTCCACCGCCGACATGCTGCACAACTTCGAGAAGATGATCGAGCACATCTCGAGGGACGAGACGCTTTATCCCGGCGAATTCATCGGCTCCGGCACAGTCGGCAACTGCTGCGGCCTGGAGCAGGATCGCTTCCTGAAGGATGGCGACACGATCGAGCTTTCCATCGACAAGATCGGCACGCTACGCAACAAAGTGGTGCGGCAGAAATAGCTGCCGCACGGCCAAACTCTTCTCGTCATCACCGGATTGCCTCGGCCTCGCGCGCTACGAGAATTGCCGATGCGTCCGGTGATCCATGAACGCTCTCGGGCCGCATTGAAACATTCGATGGATTGCCGGGCCGCGCCCGGCAATGACGAGGCGATTAATACGACCGCGGCAATCCCAGCACGTGTTCCGAGAGATAAGATAGAATCAGGTTCGTCGACACCGGCGCCACCTGATACAATCTGGTCTCGCGGAATTTTCTTTCGATGTCGTACTCCTCGGCAAAGCCGAAGCCGCCATGCGTCTGCACGCACATGTCGGCCGCAGCCCAGGAAGCATCCGCAGCCAGTAGTTTCGCGAGATTGGCTTCTTCTCCGCAATCCTCACCGCGCTCGTAGCGCGAGGCTGCTTCTCTCACCATCAATTCCGCCGCGCGCATCTGCGCATAGGCCCGCGCGATCGGAAACTGCACGCCCTGATTCTGCCCGATCGGCCTTCCGAACACCTTGCGCTCGCGCGCATAGGCGCTTGCTTTGCCGATAAACCATTTAGCGTCACCGACGCATTCGGCGGCGATCAGAATGCGCTCGGCATTCATACCGGAAAGAATATAGCGAAAGCCCTGCCCTTCTTCGCCGATCAGGTTTTCCGCAGGCACGCGCAGATCTTCGATGAAGATTTCCGTGGTCGCGTGGTTCATCATGGTGCGCACGGGGCGGATCGAAAGCCCCTTCCCGGCCGCCTCGCGCATATCGACGAGAAAGACCGACAAGCATTCGCTGCGCTTCTTCACCTGATCGCGCGGCGTGGTGCGGGCGAGCAGCAGCATCAGGTCGGAATGTTCGGCGCGTGAGGTCCAGATTTTCTGGCCGTTGACGACGTAGCTGTCACCATCGCGCTTCGCGGTCGTCGCGATCGAAAGCGTATCGGTGCCGCTGGTCGGCTCGGTAACCCCGAAAGCCTGCAATCGCGTTTCGCCGCTTGTGATGCCGGGGAGATATTTTTGCTTCTGCGCGGCGTTGCCGTGACGAAGCAGCGTGCCCATCATGTACATCTGCGCGTGACAGGCTGCGCCGTTTCCGCCCGCCGCCTGCACTTCTTCCAGGATTGTAGCCGCGGCCGAAAGGGCAAGTCCGCTGCCGCCATATTCTTCCGGGATCAGTGCGGAGAGAAATCCGGCCTTCGTAAGCGCATCGACGAAGGCGCGCGGATAGGCGCGGTCACGGTCGAGTTCGCGCCAATACGTGGCGGGAAAGTCTTCGCAAAGCGCACGAACGGCTTTGCGAATTTCCGGAAATAACTCTTCTCCCGCACGCATGGCGAAAGACTGCGGCTCAGCCGCCGGTCTTCGTCTCTTCTTTCTTCTTCGCTTTAGGCTTGGCCTTTTTCTTCGGCGCGTCTTCGTTCGCCATGCAGCGCGCGAGGAATTTCTTGCGCTCCGCGCCCTTCAGCCGCTGGTCGTCGGCGCCGAATTCGCAGGTACTCTTCTTGTCCTGGGCATAGGTCTTCGTGGCAGGCACGAAAACAAACAGGCCCGCGACAAACGTCATTGCCATCAATACTCGAAACATCGGACGCTCCATTGGCTGCCAAGCGGCAACTGCGGTGAATTCTGCTCTAGCGCGGCCCCCGAACGGCCGCAAGGCACCAAGCCGGGACGCGCTTGCACATGACCTGCAGCTCGTTCATTTTTATGGCCGGACGCAAAAGACCGCCGGGAGAATAACTTGCAGAGTACCAGCCGCGCTTTTCCGGCGAATTTCTGATGGCGACCGTCCTCATTACCGGCGCCGCAGGGTTCATCGGACGCGCGTTAACCAGTGCGCTGAAAAGCGCGCATTATGTCGTCGCGGTCGATCTGCGCGAAGTTCCGGAAGCGGAGCGCCTGCCCGGCGTAACCTATGCCGTCGCCGACATCGGCGATCCCAAACTTTCCGAGATCTTTCGTACCTATCAACCGCAATCGGTCGTCCACCTCGCCTCCGTCGTCGCGGCGGGGGGCGATCCGGAACGCGATTACCGGATCGACGTGCTCGGCACGAAAAACGTGCTCGAAGCAACGCTTGCATCCGGCGCGAAGCACATCGTCATTACCTCTAGCGGCGCGGCCTATGGCTATCACGCCGACAACCCGGTCCCGCTGCGCGAGAGCGACGCGCTGCGCGGCAACGAAGACTTCCCCTATTCGCGGCACAAGCGGCTGGTCGAGGAGACGCTCGCGGAATGGCGCGAGAAATATCCCGAACTGACGCAGACCGTGTTTCGCCCCTGCACCGTGCTTGGTCCCGGCACGAACAACCAGATCACCGCGATCTTCTCGCGGCCCGTCGTGATCGGTTTGAGCGGGACGGCGACGCCGTTCTCGCTGATTTCCGAACTCGATGTCGTGGAAGCGCTCGCGAAAGCCGTGAACGAGCAGCGCGGCGGCATTTACAATCTCGCCGGCGACGGCACGCTGAGCCTTGGCGAGATCGCGGGCATTCTCGGAAAGCGATTTCTGCCGCTGCCGCCAGCGCTGCTCAAATCGGCATTATGGATGTTGAACAAGCTGCGCGTGACTCCTCTCGGGCCCGAGCATGTGAAGTTCATCCAGTACCGGCCGGTGCTTGCAAACGACAAACTGAAAACCGAATTCGGCTACGCCCCGCGCTTCGATGCGCGCGCGGTGTTCGATCGCTATCTCCAAAGCATCAGAGCGGCGACATGAGCTATCTCGTCATCGGCGCCGGACCTGCCGGTCTTGCGGCAATCCGCAGCCTCAGAGACGCGGGACTTGCCGTAGAGGCGGCGGAGCGCAATGCCGATGTCGGCGGACAGTGGCTTTATGGTGCGCCGTCGAGCGCGGTCTATGTCTCGACACACCTGATTTCGTCGAAAACGACGACCGCCTTCGCCGATTTTCCAATGCCGGAAGCGTGGCCCGCTTATCCGGGCCGCGCGCAGATCGAGCAGTATTTCAAGGATTTCGCCAGGCACTTCGGGCTCTATCCGCTGATCCGCTTCAACGACGGCGTCGCCAAGCTCGAGCGCAACGGCGACAAGTGGCGCGCAACCTTCGATCGAGGCGAAACACGCGAGTACGATGGCGTCGTGATTGCGAACGGGCATCTGAGCGATCCCTTGATGCCGAAG
>CAUJKG010000013.1 GCA_963205465.1 Pseudomonadota bacterium
GGCATGACGCTGCGGATTTCGCCGGGCGATCGCATTCCCGTGGACGGAACTATCGCCGCGGGAAAATCCGATCTCGATTGCTCGCTGATCTCCGGCGAGAGCGCGCCGCGCGCGGCCGCCGCAGGCGACATACTGCGCGCCGGCATGCTGAACCTGACCGGACCGCTCACAATCACGGCTACAGCGGCGGCGAAGGATTCCTTCCTCGCCGACATGCTGCGCATGATGGAAGCGGCGGAATCCGGCCGCTCGCGCTACCGCCGCATCTCCGACCGTGCTTCGCGGCTTTATGCGCCGGTCGTTCATCTCGCGGCTTTCCTCACCTTCCTCGGCTGGATGTTCGCTACCGGCGATCTACATCGCGCAATCACCATCGCGGTTGCTGTGCTGATTATTACATGTCCCTGCGCGCTCGGGCTTGCCGTCCCGATGGTGCAGGTCGTGGCCGCGCGGCGGCTGTTTGAACGCGGCATCATGGTCAAGGACGGCAGCGGCCTCGAACGGCTTGCCGAGGTCAACCAGGTGCTGTTCGACAAAACCGGCACGCTCACGACCGGCAATCCGCAGCTCGTGGATACCGGTGTAGCGCCCGAAACGCTTGCACTCGCGGCCGGTATCGCTGTGCATTCGCGGCATCCCTACTCGCGCGCCCTTGCCGCCAGCGCTGCGCAAAAGCGGACCCTTCCGCCTGCCGCTGTCTCCGAACATGCCGGCAATGGAGTCGAGGCAAAAATCGGCGGCGACGTGTTCCGGCTCGGCCGCCCTGAATGGGTGCTCGCCACTGGCACGACCGTTCCGGAAAACACCAGCGTCGTGCTTGGCAAGAACGGGCAATTACTCGCGGCGTTCGAATTCACGGACCGTCTGCGCCGCGACGCCATGGCAGCGGTCGAACAACTGAAGAAACAGGGCCTGCCCGTCGAAATTCTCTCCGGCGATCGCGACCGTCCGGCGAAAGAGATCGCGGGCGCTCTCGGCGTCCCCTATATCGCCGAGCTCACACCGGCCGAGAAAACCGCGCGCATCGCCGCGCTGAAAGCAGACGGCAAGCAGTCGCTGATGGTCGGTGACGGCCTGAACGATGCGCCCGCGCTTGCCGCCGCACATACCTCCATGGCGCCGGCCACCGCCGCCGACGTCGGACGCAATGCCGCCGACCTCGTATTCCTGCACGAAAGCCTGCTCGCTGTGCCCGATGCCATCGCAATCGCGAAAAACGCCGACATGCTGGTCCGGCAGAACTTATTGCTCTCGGTGGTTTACAACGCCGTCGCGATGCCGATTGCCGTCGCAGGCTTCGTGACGCCGTTGGTCGCGGCAATCGCGATGTCGGTGTCGTCGCTGATCGTGATCGTAAATGCCTTGCGGCTTCGCGGCCGCAAATCCTCGCAGGGCGAGCAGCCCTCCGCCTTTGCCCATCGCACCGCGGAGGCATAGCGCAGGATGATCGACTTCTTCTTTCTGATCCCCATCGCGCTCGCCCTCGGCGCAGCCGGGTTAGGTGCGTTCCTGTGGTCGATCAGAAGCGGCCAATACGAAGACCTGGACGGCGCGTCCGAGCGCATCCTGTTCGACGAAGACAAGCCGAAATCCTAGCGCGTTCCCGCGGCTCAGACCTTGCCGCGCATCTCCCGCACCGCTTCAGCGACCTGCGCCTGCGACGCGCCCTTGATGCGCGCGTTAGGCCGCCCACCGCCGAGAAACGCGACGACGAGCAAAACCTCGTCGGGATGCGGGGCATCGGCGACGCTCACGGTCATCGTGTCCATCGCGTCATAGTCCCAGGCATCTTCGAGCCCGCCGAAAATGATATCGATCGGGCTGCCGGGGCCGCCGCATTTGGCATTACCGGGAATAAGCGCCGGACCGCCGCCCGCACCTTTGCGCATGGCAAGCCCGATGCGAACATGAATCATGCTCGCACCATGTTCGAGATCACCGCTCGTGCCGACGATGACGCCTTTGCCGTAGCCGCGCGGTGTGACGCCGCCGAGCGCGGCAATCGCGCGTGCCGTCAACACCTCGCCCGCGCGAACCGACAGATCCACGAGCGGCGTAAAATCATCGATCGGTTTGGCGCCTGCAAAAGGATTATGGAGTACGCCGCAGGCGGCGACACGCATACAGGGTTGCGCGAGTTCGCGACCGCCTTCACTGAACACTTCCTGCTGCACAAGATGAATCTGACGAAACTTCATCTTTCGTTTCCACTCCCGCTGACGATTTTTATCTTTGAACGTTCACACCGTTCCGCGCGGCGCGCAACCGGAATCGTCGCAGCCTTCCGCAGGCACGTTTCCAGCATTTAACGGTGCGAACGGCTCGGCCAGTAGTGAGCCGAGAATGCTGCCGAGCACCAGATCCTCGACATGACCGAAATGCTGAAACCGCAGGAAGCCGTTACGATCGACCACGATCAGCGTGGGCGTTCCCTGCATCTCATAGGCGGTCATGGTAACGGGAAGTCTACCCTCCTGCCTGTCGATGCCGATGGGAAAAGTCAGACGATACTCATGCGCGAAGGCACTCAGTGCCGCGCGCGTGCCTTGCGCTTCATGATGCTCGAACACCGTATGAAGGCCGATGACGGCCAGTTGATCGTCGGGGAAGACCTGCGCGACGCGCTTCACTTGCGGCAGCCCATTGGCGACGCAGCCCGGGCAAAGCATCTGGAACGCTTCGATCACCAGCACGCGCCCTTTGAAGTCGGGAATGTCGAGCGGCTTTTCTGTATTCAGCCAGTCCGTGGTGACGAGCGCAGGAGCAGGACGAAGGGTCATGACAGCTACCTTTTTTGATCGGCCGGGCCATCCGTCGAACGGCCCGGCCGAAGCTCACTTCAGGCGACGCGCTTCAACGGCACTGCCGGGAAATCCACCGGCACGTTCAATGCGACATTGACATAGTTGGTGAAGAGATTGAGCGCGATATGCGCCATGATTTCGACGACGCTCTCGTCGTCGAATCCGGCCGCTTTCAATGCCGCGACATCGGCTTCCGACACCGCCGCGCGATCACGAACCACCTTCAACGCAAAAGCGAGCGCTGCCTGCGTGCGCGGATCGGATGATCTCCCGCTCTGCGCTGCCGCCATCTCTTCCCCAGTAGCACCTGCCTTGCGGCCGAGCGCGGTATGGGCGGCCAGACAGTATTCGCAGTGGTTGGCGTTCGCGATCGCGACCGCGATCTCCTCGCCGAGACGCGCGCCAAGCTTGCCGGAGCCGAGCGCGCCGAACGACCCCCACATACTGTTCAACGCCGCCGACGAGTTCGCGACCGCCCTGAACATATTGGGTACGACGCCGAAGGCGCCCTTGATGCCGTCGAGCGCGGGCTTGACCGCGGCGGGAGGCGACGCTGGATCGATGAGCTTCACATATGGCATAATAAGTTTCCTTCTCTGATTGCTTGGAGGGGGAATGAAGAGGCGGTCCGGCGATGGCAGTCGCCGGGCCGCTTGTCGTTTCCGGCTACTTGCCGGGAACCACCTTGCCGGGCAGCGACAGGTTGCCCGACGCCACCTTGTGCACATTCATCACGCACAAAAGCGGCGCATGGAGATTTGCGTTGACACGCAAGCCCGCAGTGACGCCGTCGAACGAGGCACTGGCGATCGCCCCGATCTTGTCGAGCGGAATATGAACCTCGACCGTGTCGCCCTTCAGTTCGGTCTTGTATTCGGGACTGTCGATCAGGATCGGCGCACCCGGCCAGGTTTCCGGCAGCTTCGGCTTCGTGCCCGCGGGAATATCCTTGACCTTCAGGCCGCCCGGACAAGCCTTATCCTCGGCAAGGATCACCCAGTGCGGATGCCAGCGATCGCGGTTTTTGCCGCCCTTGGCGGCATCGTCGAAATCGGGGTGAAACGTCACCGCCAACGCGACGATGCCCTGATCTTTCTCGAAACCGACGTCGGCGGAATTCAGCGAGGTCGGCCAGACATAGGCATAGACTTCGGAGCCTTCGAACTTGCCGATGGCCTTGGGCGTGAGCTTGCCGGCGTCGCTTCGCACGCAGGTACGAAAGATCGCGTGACCGTGATCGGTGAAGATGCGCGTCTCGATGATATCGAACGACGCGAGCACCTTTTCATCATGCTTCGTCTTGATGTCGTGCGCGGACGCGCTCGCTGCGCTCAGGCAAAAGATCGCCGCCACGAGGCGCAAGCCTCGCGGGTGGGTTCTCGTCATTTCTGCTCTCCTTCTAAGGGTGCTTAGGGCTCTGCTTGGAGGGCGGACGTTCCTTTTGCGAAGGCCGTCCAGGTGGCAGCCTGAACGGCAGGATCGGCCGCTTCGTGCTCGCCGCAATCGAGCCGGAGATCCCGGCTGCCGATGGCTGCGTTCACAAAGGCACAATGATGAGGTTTGGCCGCGCGCGGATGCGCATGCGGACGGAAATGGCGGCAGGTAAGACACATGCGCTGGAGCGGGATCGCGCCGGCAAGCTGCAACTGCCGGATCAGCGTGATCTGGGTCCGCAGCAATTCTTCCTGCGCTGCCTGCGGCAGCTTCGCCAGCGCATCCGACACCTGCGAGCCAGACCGTTCGATCTGCGCGCTGAGCCGGAGACCCTTGGCAGTGAGCCGGATCGTCACCGAACGGGCGTCGTCCGGATCGGGCTCGCGCCGCACGAGGCCCTTGCGCTCCAGCGCATTCAGCGTTTCTGCGATACTCGCCGCCGAAATCGCGCAATGCGCGGCGATGGCTTTGGGCTTCAATCCATCGGATCGGCCAGCAAGAAGGCTAAGCACTTGCGCCTGGGTCGGGTTCAGCCCCGCCTCACCCGCGGCGGACCAGAGATCCGCCCGCAGCACGAGCGCGATCCGGTCGAAGCCGTCGCGCAAACGCACCAGAAGCGATTCTGACTTTGACGCATGATCCATTGATCAAGTATTTAGGAGTCCTAATTACATGTCAAGCGCGGCAAGACAGGATAGAATGTGGGCACCATGGATATCGTCACCGACAATCTCGCAACCGTTAGAAACAAGATTTCCGCCGCCGCCGAACGCGCGGGCCGGAAGCCCGAGGCGGTGCGCCTCGTTCTGGTGACGAAGACCGTTGCGCCCGAACGCATCGCGCTAGCCTTGCAAAGCGGCCAGCGCGATCTCGGCGAGAACAAGGTGCAGGAAGGATTGAAAAAATCCGAAGCGCTTGCAGACAAAAACATCCGCTGGAGCATGATCGGCCACCTGCAAACCAACAAGGTCAAGGATGTGCTGCGCTTCGCCGCCGAAGTGCAATCACTCGACCGGCTGTCGCTCGCTGTGGCACTGGAAAAACGGCTTCAGCAATTCGGCCGCAGCCTCGATGTGTTGGTTCAGGTGAACACATCCGCCGAAGCCAGCAAATACGGGCTCGCGCCGGAGGAAGTGCTCCCCTTTCTGCGCGAACTGCCGGCATTCTCCACGCTGAAGCCGAAAGGCTTTATGACGCTCGCCACGTTTACGCATGACGAGAACGAAGTGCGCCGCTGTTTCCAGCTCCTGCGTGAAATCCGGGAACGCGCACGCGATACGACTCCGCAGGGAGCTGCGCTTGCCGAACTCTCGATGGGAATGTCGGGAGACTATGCATGGGCGATCGAGGAAGGCGCAACGATTGTGCGCGTCGGACAGGCTGTGTTCGGACCACGCGCACTCCCGGATTCCTATTACTGGCCGCAGTCCGAAAACGCGGGAAATACGGACTAGCCTG
>CAUJKG010000014.1 GCA_963205465.1 Pseudomonadota bacterium
GGCCATCAGCCGCTTGATATTTCTCTGGCCGATCGCCGCAAAGGCCCCGAGCACCATGGACGCGATGGCGATAAAAACCACGATCTGCTGCCATTGCAGCGCAATGTTCGGGAACGAGGTGGTGGCGACCCGCACGAACAACGCGATTGCCGCGATCTTGGGCGCGGCTGCGAAGAACGCGGTGACCGGGGTCGGCGCGCCTTCGTAAACATCAGGCGTCCACATATGGAACGGCACTGCCGAGACCTTGAACGCAAGACCGGCGAACAGAAACACGATGCCGAAGATCAACCCGAGCGACGGCGACTTCGCCGCCGCCGCGATCCCGGCAAAGGATACCGTTCCGGTGAAGCCGTAGATCAAGGAAGAGCCGTAAAGCAGCATGCCCGACGACAGCGCACCCAGCACAAAATATTTCAGGCCGGCCTCGGTCGAACGCACGTTCTCCCGGTCGATCGCCGCGATCACATAGAGCGCGAGCGACATCAGCTCGATGCCGAGATAAAGCGCAATCAGGTCGCGCGCCGAAACCATCACCATCATGCCGGCGACGGATAACAACACGAGGATCGAAAACTCGAAGCGGTTGATCTTGTGATTGCGCCAGAACGGCACCGACAAGATGAGTGCCGCCGCGGCACCGATCACGATCAGAACCTTGAAGAAGCGCGCAAAGGCATCGACCACGATGCTACCGCCAAAAAGCGTGACGGGCGCGGCAGGCTGGATGACGATCAGCACGAGCGCAATCGCGAGCACCACGAGCGCCCCCGCCTCCACCAGCGGCGTCGCATTGTCGCCCTTGAACGCGCCGAGCATCAAAAGCGCCATCGCGCCGATCAATACGACCAGTTCGGGCAGCACCGGCATGAGAGAAGAAAGCATCATGGCGGCTATTGCACTCCGAGCAGCGCGGCCTTGGCGGGAGCAAGCACCGCTTTGGTCTGCGCAACGAGATTACCGACTGCCGACGCGCTCATATCGAGCACAGGCGCCGGATAGAAACCAAACAGCAGCGTCAGAATGACGAGCGGCGCGAGGATCGCGATTTCGCGCGCTTCCAGATCGGTAATTGCCTTCAGGCTGTCTTTCTCCAGCGCGCCGAAAACGACGCGGCGATAGAGCCACAGCGCGTAAGCCGCCGAAAAAATGACGCCCGTGGTCGCGAACACCGCCGCCCAGGTATTGGCTTTGAACACCGCCATCAAGGCAAGCAATTCCCCGACGAAACCGCTGGTGCCCGGCAACCCGCAATTCGCCATGGTGAACAGCATGAACACCGCGGCATAGATCGGCATCCGGTTCACGAGCCCGCCATAAGCGGCGATCTCGCGCGTGTGCATGCGGTCGTAAACCACGCCGACGCAGAGGAAGAGTGCGCCGGAGACGACGCCGTGCGACACCATCTGGAATACGCCGGCCTGCACGCCTTCGTTGGAGAAGGTGAAGATGCCGAGCGTGACAAAGCCCATATGCGCGACAGAAGAATACGCAATCAGCTTCTTCATATCGTCCTGCATCAGCGCGACCAGCGACGTGTAGATGATCGCGACAACCGAGAGGAAGAACATCATCGGCTGGAACAGTTCCGATGCATGCGGGAACATCGGCAGCGAGAAGCGCAGGAAACCGTAACCGCCCATTTTCAGCAGCACGGCGGCAAGAATGACCGAGCCAGCGGTCGGCGCTTCGACGTGCGCGTCGGGCAGCCAGGTATGTACCGGCCACATCGGCAGCTTCACCGCAAAGGACGCAAAGAACGCAAGCCACAGCCAAGTCTGCATCTCACGCGGGAAACCGTGGGTCAGCAGCTTCACAATATCGGTGGTGCCGGCCTGATAATACATCGCCATAATGGCGAGCAGCATCAAGACCGATCCCGCGAGCGTATAGAGGAAGAACTTGAAGCTCGCATAGACGCGCCGCGCCCCGCCCCACACGCCGATGATCAGGAACATCGGGATCAGGCCGCCTTCGAAGAAGACGTAGAACAGCACGATATCGAGCGCCGAGAACGTGCCGACCATCAGCGTCTCGAGCAGAAGGAATAGCACCATATATTCCTTGACGCGCTTTTCGACGTTCCAGCTCGCGATGATCGTGATCGGCATCAGGAAGGTGGTGAGGATCACGAACGGAAGCGAGATACCATCAACGCCGAGCTTGTAGCGGATCGCGCCGCCGAGCCACGGGTGGTCCTCGACGAACTGGAAGCCCGGATTGCCCTTGTCGAAGCCCGTGATCAAGAAGATCGAGACGATGAAGGTGATAACGGTCGTCCACAGCGCGACCCAGCGGGCGTTGCGCTTCGCCGCCTCATCCTCACCGCGGAGCAGCAGGATAAAGACCGCGCCGACCAGCGGCAGGAAGGTGGTGACGGAAAGAATGGGCCAGGTCGCCATCATACGGCTCCTCTGAACAGGAACCAGGTGATGAGCGCAGCGACGCCGATCAGCATCACGAAGGCGTAGTGGTAACGATAGCCGGTCTGCAGCCGCACCACGCCGCGGGTAACGTCGAGCACGCGCGCGGCAATGCCGTTCGGGCCGAAGCCGTCGATGACGAACCCGTCGCCCTTCTTCCACAGGAAGCGGCCGAGCCATTTTGCGGGGCGAACGAACAGGAAGTCGTAGATCTCGTCGAAGTACCACTTGTTGAGCAGGAA
>CAUJKG010000015.1 GCA_963205465.1 Pseudomonadota bacterium
TCCCCTCCGGCAAGGAGGTCGAGGTAACGATCCCGGCCGGCGTGCACGAAGGCCAGCAGATCCGGCTGCGCGGACAGGGTTTTCCCGGCCCCGCTCAACCGGGCGACGCCATCGTCACCATCCATGTCTCGGTCCATCCCGACCTGAAAGTCGAGGGCGCGAACCTGCGCGCGGAGGTTTCGGTGCAGCTCGCCGATGCCATTCTTGGCGGTTCGGTCAGGGTTCCGACGCTTTCGGGCGCGGTTGATCTGAAAATTCCGCCCAAGACCTCCGGCGGGCGCACCTTCCGACTCAAGGGCAAGGGCCTGCCGCAGAAAAGCGGTCCGGCGGGCGATCTGCTCGTCGCGATCAATATCGCGCTCCCCGAAGGGGCGGATGCGGAACTCGAAGCCTTTGCGAACAAGCTGAAGGGTTCTTCCTAATTCCCTCTCCTCGACGGGGTAGGATGATGATGATCGTTACAACCCTTGAATGCCGCACGGCTTGAAGCCCGACGCGACCCCATGTCATAGGAAATAAGGGCCCTGTTACCGGGGCGTACCGAGTAGCCGGGGGCAAGGAATGAGCGATACCAGCGGGCTGATGCGCGGCAAGCGCGGGCTCATCTTCGGCATCGCCAACAATCGCTCCCTCGCCTACGGCATCGCCAAGGCCTGCGCCGACGCCGGCGCATCGCTGGCGCTGACCTATCAGGGCGATGCCCTGAAGAAGCGGGTCGAGCCCATCGCCGCCGAACTGGGGGCCAAGGTCGCGGGCCACTGCGACGTAACCGATCCCGCCACCATCGACGCCGTGTTCGCCGAAACCGACCGGGTGCTCGGCGATCTCGATTTCGTGGTGCACGCCATCGCTTTCTCCGACAAGGCGCAGCTCGACGGCCGCTATGTCGACACCACCGCCGACAACTTCAACACCACACTCGCGATCTCCTGCTATTCGCTGACCGCGATCGCGCAACGCGCGGAGAAGCGCATGCCGCGCGGCGGCGCGATCACGACGCTGACCTATTACGGCGCGGAAAAATGGATGCCCCATTACAACGTGATGGGTGTCGCGAAGGCAGCGCTCGAATGCAGCGTGCGCTATCTCGCCGCCGATCTCGGCCCGAAGGGCATCCGCGTGAACGCGATTTCCGCCGGGCCGGTGAAGACGCTGGCCGCAAGCGGCATCGGCGACTTCCGCTACATCCTCAAGTGGAACGAATACAACACGCCGCTGCGCCGCAATGTTTCGAACGAAGAAGTCGGCGCGAGCGCGCTCTATCTCATGAGCGATCTCGGCCGCGGCGTCACCGGCGAAGTGCTGCACGTCGATGCCGGCTATCACGTCGTCGGCATCAAGAACCCCGACGCGCCGGACATGACGATCAACACCAAAAACGGCGGCGGGGAATAACATCCACTGTCATTCCGGGACGCGAGCAAAGCTCGCGAACCCGGAATTCAGTGCAACATAAAAAATGGATTCCGGATCTGCGGTGCACCGCTACGCGCTGCACGCGCGTCCGGAATGACGGGGAGAGTTTATGACAGTCCTCATCGCCGGAGGCGGTATCGGCGGCCTTGCACTGGCGCTCAGCCTGCACCAGATCGGCGTGCCGTGCCGCGTGTTCGAGAGCGTGCCGGAAATCAAGCCGCTCGGCGTCGGCATCAACGTGCTGCCGCATGCCTGCCGCGAGTTGATCGAACTCGGGCTCCTCGACGAACTCGACCGCACCGGCATCCGCACCTCCGAACTCGCCTACTTCTCCAAACATGGCAAACCGATCTGGTCGGAACCGCGCGGGTTAGAGGCCGGATACAAGTGGCCGCAGTTCTCGATCCATCGCGGTGAATTGCAGACCATCCTGCTCAAAGCGGCAATCGAACGGATCGGCAAGGAGAACGTGCTGACCGGCCATCACGTCTCCGGTTGGGAAGAGACAGCGAACGGCGTTCGCGCTTTCCTCAACGACAAAGACGGCAACGAAATCGGCAGCGCGGAAGGTTCGCTCCTGATCGCCTGCGATGGAATTCATTCCACGATCCGCGCGAAGCTCTATCCGGAGGAAGGCGCGCCGATCTGGGCGAGGCGCATTCTCTGGCGCGGCATCACGAAAGCGAAGCCGTTCCTCACCGGCCGTTCGATGATCATGGCGGGATACCAGCAGGTGAAGTTCGTCGCCTATCCGATCTCGCGCGACGATCTCGAACGCGGCGAACCGACGATCAACTGGATCGCGGAGCGCGAACTTGCGGCCGACTACGACTGGCGGCGCGAGGACTACAACCGCGCGGGCAAGCGCGAGGAATTCGCGCCCTGGTTCGAGAACTGGAATTTCGACTGGCTCGACGTGCCGGGCCTGATCCGCAACGCCGAATATTTCTACGAATATCCGCTGGTGGACCGCGATCCGCTGGAACGCTGGACCTTCGGCCGCGTGACGCTCATGGGCGACGCCGCGCATCCGATGTATCCCATCGGCTCGAACGGCTCCTCGCAGGCGATCCTCGACGCGCGCGTGCTGGCGCGGGAGATTCAGGACAAAGGCGAGACCAATGCGGCGCTGCTCGCCTACGAGGCGGAACGCCGCCCCGCGACCACGCAGCTCGTCATGCTCAATCGCGGCAACGGCCCCGAGCAGGTGATGCAGATGGTCGAGGAACGCGCGCCGCAGGGCTTCAATATCGTGACCGAGGTGCTGACGCAGGACGAACTCGAGGGCATCGCCAACAACTACAAGCGCGTCGCCGGATTTCAGGTCGAGGCGCTGAACGCGAAGCCGCCGATCGTGCGGGGGAAGGTGGCGGCGGGGACGTAATCCCTGTCATTCCGGACGCCGCGAAGTGGCGATCCGGAATGACATTGACTGCCCACGCCCGTTTGACCCCGCCGCGCGGCGCTCCTAAAAGCTGCGGCACGGAAAACAATCCATGTCGCACAATAGTTTCGGCCATCTCTTCCGCGTCACCACCTTCGGCGAAAGCCACGGGGTCGCGATCGGCTGCGTAGTCGACGGCTGCCCGCCGCGCATTCCGCTCAAAGCCGAAGACATCCAGCTCGACCTCGACCGGCGCAAACCGGGACAATCGCGCTTCGTGACGCAGCGGCGCGAGCCGGATCAGGTGAAGATTCTCTCCGGCACCTCTGTCAACGAAGAAGGCATGGAGCTGACGACCGGCACGCCGATCGCGCTCCTGATCGAGAACGTCGACGCGCGCTCGAAGGACTATTCCGCGATCGCGGACAAATATCGTCCCGGCCACGCCGACTACACCTACGACATGAAGTACGGCATCCGCGATCCGCGCGGCTCGGGACGCGCGTCCGCGCGCGAAACCGCCTCACGCGTCGCGGCCGGCGCGGTTGCGCGCAAGGTCGTTCCGGATATCAAAATCCGCGCCGCACTCGTGCAGATGGGCGAGATCGAAATCGACCGCAGCAACTGGGACTGGGAAGAGGTTTCGAAGAACCCTTTCTTCTGCCCCGATGCGAAAGCCGCGCAGAAGATGGAAGCCTATATCGACGGCATCCGCAAAAGCGGCTCCTCCATCG
>CAUJKG010000016.1 GCA_963205465.1 Pseudomonadota bacterium
ACATGGCACGCGTTCGAGAAGGTGCCGTATGGATCGTAGGACGCGCTCTCGGCGATACCGGGCTCCATCGTATCCTTGAACTTCGGATATTGATGATAGATCGCGCGCGCGAGCTCCGGGATCGGGATCGAGCGGTTGCTGTCGCGCGCGAAGGCGGTGCCGTCGCGCAGAATGATATCGGAAGGAGGCACTTCGAGCATTTTGGCGGCGATCACGCCGAGCTTGTCGTGAATCTTCTTCGCCGCAAGTTTGCAGGCGCCGCCGGTAATGACCAGCGAGCGGCTTGCAAATGTGCCCCAGCCGTAAGGCGTATGGTCGGTGTCGCCGTGGATGACCTTGATCTTGCTCGGCTCGATTCCGATTTCGTCGGCGATGATCTGCGACAGCGTTGTCCGCAGACCTTGGCCGTGGGGGCTCGCACCGATGCGCGCCTCGACGAAGCCGGACGGGTCCATCGAGAGCTCGGCTTTCTCCCATCCCATCACGAATTGCATCTTGCGCGCGGCGAAGGTCGGCGTGCCGAAGCCGGTTCTCTCGGAAAATGTCGAAAAGCCGATACCGAGATAACAGCCCCTGGCGCGTGCTTCCTCCTGCTTTTTTCGGAAAGCAGGCAGATCGATCGTGTCGAGCGCCTGCGCGAGCGTTTCCTGATAGGTCGCCTCGTCGAAGCGGAGTCCGGTCGCAGAAGTATAGGGAAAGGATGAAATCAGATTTCTGCGCCGCAGCTCGGTCGGCTCCATTTCCAGCACTTTGGCGGCTCGGTCCATGAGCCGCTCCATCACCAGTACGATCATCGGCCGCGCCACGCCGCGATAGGGCGCCATCGGACAGGTGTTCGTCACGATGCCACGCGAACGCGCGCGATAGATCTGGAAATCGTAAACGCCCGGAAGCTCCGTCATCGACATCAAAGGTTCGACCGCGAAGCTTGTCGGAAACGAGGAATAGGCGCCGACATTCACGAGAATATCGGCATCGATCGCGAGCAGCTTTCCACTTTTGTCGAAATAGCCCTCGACTTCCAGTTCGGCATCGCGTGCGTGAAAGCCCGCGATCAGGTTTTCGCGGCGGTCTTCGATCCAGGCGACGGAAGTCTTCAGGTGGCGGCCAAGCCAGGTGATGACGACGAACTCCGGCGGCATCGTCGCTTTCTGTCCGAAGCCGCCGCCGACATCAGGCGCGACGACGCGCAATTCGGCTTCCGGCATGCCGACCCAGTCGGCGATGCTGGTGCGAAACAGGTGAGGCGATTGCGTGGTGCACGTCAGGGTCACGCGCCGCGAAACCCGATCATAGGAGGCGTGTGCGTGCCGGGTTTCCATCGGCAACGCCGCGTGCCGGTTCGAACGGATTTTTACCTTGACGCGCGTGATGCCTTCGCTTGGAAACTCGCCTTTGCTCATCTTCCCGTCGACGACGAGATTGTTGGGCACGTGCTCATGAACGAGGACTGCGCCATCGGCGGTCGCATCGGCGAGCGTAACCACTGCGGGCAGGGGATCGATCGAAACTTCCACGCGATCGGCGAAGTCTTCCGCTTCTTCCTGGGTCTTGCCGAGCACGACCGCGACCGGTTCGCCGACGAAGCGGACGAAATCGACGGCCAGCACGGGTTGCGCGACCGGCACATAGTCGTAGTTCTGCAGTACAAGATGAATGGGTTTGACCGAGGAAAGGTCTTTCCCCGTGAAAATCTTCACGCCCTCCGGCGCTTCGATGCTGACGATACGTCCGGACGCGACCGGGCTGCGCACGAAGCGGGCGTAGTATTTCGCCAGCAAATCGCCGGTGAAAGTTCCTTGGCCTGTCACAAGCGGAAGATCTTCGACGCGTTTGATCGGGCGGCCGATCCAGCCGGCGTCTGCGCGATGGTTGTGACTGCTCATAGGCTATGCTCCAGCGCGCGGCGCACAACAACGCGAACGAGGTCGCGCCGGTAATCTGCGGATGCCTGAATATCTTCCATGGGTTCGACACCGGCCGCCGCTGCGTTGGCCGCAGCCATGAACGCCTGTTTGCCCGGCTCCTTGCCATTCAGTTCGGCTTCGGCGGCCTCGCTCCGGCGTGGCCGGTCCTCAGCGCCGCCCACGCCGACGCGCGCATTCACGATGCGGCCATCTTCGATTTCGTAAGCGGTAAGCGACATGGCCATCGCGTAATCGCCGGGCCGACGGGAAAATTCGTAGAAGCCGAAGCGTGCATCCTGCGGTAACAGGGAAATGCGGGTGCGAACGATGATCTCGTCGGGTTCGAGCGTCGTGGACATCAACCCTGCAAGCAGATCATCGGCGCTCACAATACGAGTGCCGCGCTCGCTCTGGACTTCTATCTTTGCTCCCAGCGTAACCGCGGTGAGACACCATTCCGAGGCTGGGTCGGCGTGCGCCAAACTTCCGCAGAACGTGCCGCGCGTACGGATCGGCGCGTGCGCAATGTGATGCATTACATAGGCAAGCAGCGATCCGAGCGGACTCTGGACGACCGCTTTTCCGAATTGGGCATGGCGGACAAGTGCACCGATACAGAGTTCGTTGTCTTGCACTTCGATGCCGGAAAGCGCGCTGATGCCGTTGATGTCGATCAAGTGTCCGGGCTGCGCCATGCGGAACGCCATCATCGGAACGAGGCTCTGCCCACCCGCGATGATGCGCGGATCTTCATCTGCGAGCGTGGTCAGCAGGTGCAGTGCTTCCGGTACCGAAACCGGCGCGTGGTAGCTGAATAATGGGGATTTCATCGTCTCATTTTTGTCTGTCGGGACCGGCGCCGGCTTGGCCGGTTTTATCGCTGCCGGGCACCCAAGATAGTTTGATAGCTAAGGAAATAATGCTATAAATCCCTTGGAGTTAAGTCAATTCAAAGCTCCGGCCGGCGGGCTTTTTGCCAGGCGGGATTGCGGCGTTCCTAGGGGAGTTTTTAGCGATGGCTATGACGATGACGGGGTCGGTCAGTCTCCCCGCAGCACGGCAAAAGGTATGGGCGGCGCTGATGGATCCGGAAGTCCTCAAGAAGGCGACGCCCGGCTGCGAAGAAATGGAAAAGAAAAGCGACACCGAATATGCCGCCAAGGTCAAGATCGCGGTTGGGCCGATCAAGGCGCGCTTCAGCGGTGCGGTGACGCTCTCGGATATCGATGCGCCGAATAGCTGCACCATCACGGGTGAAGGGCAGGGCGGAATTGCTGGTTTCGCCAAGGGCGGAGCAAAGGTGCGGCTGGAGGATACGCCGGAGGGAGGCACTTTGCTGTCTTACGACGTCGAAGCGAATGTCGGTGGCAAGCTTGCCCAACTGGGCGGCAGGCTGATCGACAGCGTTGCGAAAAAGTTTGCCGATCAGTTCTTCAACAATTTCGCGAAAGAACTCTCGCCGGAGCCGGCCTCGAGCTGAATGGCGGAGCCACGATATGAGCCATGTCGATATTACACTGAACGTGAACGGCGAGGATCATGAGATCTCGCTCGAGCCACGCCGTACGCTTGCGGACGCATTGCGCGATAATTGCGAACTGACGGGAACCCATATCGGTTGCGAGCATGGGGTCTGCGGAGCTTGCACCGTGGTCATCGATGGCCAGCCGGTTCGTTCGTGCCTGATGTTCGCCGTTCAGGCTGTTGGCAAGAAAATACGTACCGTTGAAGGGCTTTCCGAAGGCGGGCGATTGCATCCGTTACAGCAGGCCTTCATCGATCATCACGGTTTGCAATGCGGTTTCTGCACGCCCGGATTTCTGATGCTGGTTTCAGGGTTGATAGAAGCCGGTCCGGACACCAGCGATGATTTTATCATCGAGGCGCTTTCGTCCAATTTATGCCGTTGCACGGGCTATCAGGGAATTATCGATGCGGTGCGTGCGGCACTGCCGGATATGCGGCAATTGGGTCGCTGAGGTTGCCGCAAATCTGGGCTGAGGTTCAGTCTCCCGCTTGAAGACGGTTGGCGCCGAAGCTCTCATACAAGCGCCGGCTCAATTCAACGAGAAGCTTCGTGAGCTCCTTGCCAGCTTTGCGGTTGGAGCCAAACGCCATCTCCTGAATTTCGAGCAGCTCCGGCAGAACGTGATCGACGAGCTTGCGGCCTTGCTTGGTCAGAGAAATGCGTAAAGAGCGGCGGTCCTTTGGATCTGGCAACCGCGAAATCAGATCGAGCGACTGCAGGCGGTCAAGCCTATTCGTCAGGCCTGCGCCGCTGAGCAGAAGCGAAGCCGAAAGCTCTTTCGGAGTGAGCTCGTAGGGTTTACCCGAGCGCCGCAACGCAGCCAGCACATCAAACATGCCGCGCGTCAGATTATATTTGGCCATCATCTGATCAATCGGAATGGATGTCAGATGATAGGCCTGCGTGAGCGCAGCGATCAGCTCCATTGGCTCAAAGTTCAGCTCTGGAAGTTGCTGTTTCCACTGCGCGAGAATCGTTTCAGCGAGCAAGTGGTCTGAGCCTTTGGTTTTCGCTCTTGTTGCACCGTTCTTTCCAATGCGCGGCAAAGAAAATTGAAGGTCATGCGATACGGATAGCTTTCTTGGCAAAACATTACCCTTGTAGCAGGATGAAATGGTGAGGGCGCTTTTGAGCCAAGCCTTGATGCGGCCAGATGTGACGACCCAAGATCGGCGCCGAAGCCCTTAAACCATGCGCATAAACCGTTCGAAAGGCTGCGGATATTCGTATTTAGTATTGCATTATGTTGTGGT
>CAUJKG010000017.1 GCA_963205465.1 Pseudomonadota bacterium
GTCAAGGTGGTCTCGACGCCACGGGTGATGAACCAGGGCAACATCTCGCTCACCGAGAAAGATCTAGACGTCGCGATCCGCGGCGAAGGCTTCTTCCGGGTTACCCTTCCCGACGGACGCATCGCCTTTACCCGCGCGGGCTCGTTCGAACGCGACGATCAGGGCCGCATCGTGACGCCGGAAGGCTATCTGCTCGAACCGCAGATGACGGTTCCGGCGAATGCGACCGGCGTCACCATCAACCAGTCGGGTCAGGTTTCGGTATCGCTGCCGAACCAGACCAATCCGCAGGAAATCGGCCAGATCCAGCTCGCGCGCTTCGTCAATAAGAACGGCCTGCAGCCGATCGGCGACAATCTCTTTCTCGAAACCGCATCGAGCGGCACGCCGCAGCTTTCCAATCCTGGCATCGACGGCTCCGGCACGCTGCTCCAGCGCAACCTGGAAACCGCGAACGTGAACGCGGTGACCGAAATCTCCGACCTGATCGCGGCCCAGCGCGCCTATTCGATGAACGCGAAGGTCGTCTCGGCCGCGGACGAAATGCTGCAATCCACCGCCAACATGTTGCGCTGAGGAGAACGGCAATGAACGGCCTCAAGACAGTCGCTTTCCTCTTCTGCGCCGCGTTCATCACGCTTGGGTCCTTCGCGGCCGGCGCAATGAACACGCCACCCGCATTGAAGGCCGAGGTCACCGTCGATGGCGAGCTCGTACGCATCGGCGACATCCTCGACCATGCCGGTCCGCTCGCCAGCCAGCCGATCTTCCGGGCGCCCGAACTGGGCGGCTCCGGTACGATCCAGGTGCATCGCGTCATGGAAGCGTTGCGCGCGCACGGCATCCTGGTTTTCGACACCCGCAATCTCACGGAAGTGCTCGTCTCGCGCGCGAGCCGGAGCGTGACGTTGAGCGATCTCGGGCGCGCCATCGCGGAAGCGGCGGCCAAGCGCTACGAAATCGCCAACGCCTCCGATCTGAGCGTGACCTTCGATCCGCATATGCGGGCCTTGCAGGTCGAGCCGAGCGTCAACGAAGCGCCGCGCGTTGTCAGCATCGTGGTCGATCAGCGCAACAATCGCTTCGACGCCATCATCGACATGCCGGGCTCGATCACGCTGCGCCGCAATCCACTGCGCATGACCGGCACGCTGGTCGAGACGGTCGAGGTCGTCACCCTCGCCCGCCCGATTTCGCGCGGCGAGACGATCCGTGAAACCGATCTTGTGACCGAGCGGCTGCCGCGCGCGGATGTCGTGACCGACGCGCTCAGCAAACCCGAACACGTCGTCAATCAGGCCGCGCGCCGCGCGCTCCGCAACGGCCAGACGCTGCGCGCAGCCGATCTGATGAAACCGCAGATCATCGCCCGCGACGACGCCGTCACCATCGTTTTCCGCTCCAGGGCGATCACGCTCACGCTGCGCGGCAAGGCCATGGCGAACGGCGCGGAAGGCGAAACCATTGCAGTGCTCAACCCGCAATCCAAACGCACCATCCAGGCGACCGTGACCGCACCCGGCGTCGTTACCATCAACGATGCGGCAACGCTGAACACCGCATCCATCCCGACCACCACCCGCTAAAGCAGTCAGAGTTTGAAAGAGGAAGTAGCCGTCATGTATCCTGTATTCGTTCGCGCGAGCGCGATGGCGCTTGCCGCGTCGCTCCTCGGCGGTTGCGCCACGGTGGATCGCATTTCGAACATCACGCAGGCCCCCGCGCTTTCGCCGGTCAACAACCCGACCACGACGCCGAATTATCGTCCGGTTTCCATGCCGATGCCCGAGCCGATACCGGTCGCTTACAGTCCCAACTCGCTGTGGCGTTCGGGCAGCCGCGCCTTCTTCAAGGATCAGCGCGCGCATCAGATCGGCGACATTCTCACGATCAAGGTGAAGATCGCGGACAAGGCGCAGCTCGACAACGAAACCAAACGCGACCGCAAGGGGTCGGAAGACTCAGGCATCACCAATTTGTTCGGGCTGACGAAAATTCCGCTCACCAAACAGGCGATCCCGAACCGCATGCTGACTACGGACTCTACGACCACCAGCGAAGGCAAAGGCAACATCAACCGGCAGGAAATCCTGCAGACGAACGTCGCGGCGGTCGTCACGCAGGTGCTGCCGAACGGCAACCTCGTGATCGAAGGCAAGCAGGAGGTTCGCGTCAATTTCGAAATGCGCGAACTGATCGTCGCTGGCATCGTGCGGCCGGAAGACATCGAGGCCGACAACACGCTCGACTCGCAGAAGATCGCGCAGGCGCGCATCTCGTATGGCGGCCGCGGCCAGATCACCGACGTCCAGCAGCCGCGCTGGGGCCAGCAGCTCTTCGAGCATCTGATGCCGTTCTAGCGCCGGGGCACGATTTCGTTTCGCGCAGCACTCCCCAACCAGACGCGCGAAGCGTAAGCCGGCCTGAAAAGCTCCCCCTGTCGGCCGGCCTGTAACGGCCCCCGCTGCTCCCCGGCGGGGGCCGTATCCTTTCTTGTTCCCGCGGCGGGTTAGGCAACGCTCTGTTTACCCGGAACGTGGAGTCTGCCGTTCCTGTATTCGTAGTTGCGTAAGGGACGGCACATGAAAGAGCGGGACGACAACGCCAACTATCTTTTTCGCTTTCTCGATTATCGCAATCACGTGCTGAAAGCGCAGCTTGAGAAATGCGTTGATGACGCCGACGCCAATACGCGCGGCAAGCTCCGGCGCGGCAATTTCGGTGCGATCGAGGTCTGGCGCGACGACCGCTTCGTCGGCCGCTGGGAAAAGACCGAGAACTAAACCGCCCTCCTGATGGAACTTGTTCCCCCACGGATCGTTCTGATGCCGTGGCAAGCGAGCAACCGACCGAAGGCGTAAGCGTCTGGGAGACGTTACGGCCGGATTTTCCAGTTCAATCGCTGCAGTCGGACCTGCGCACCGAAGTTCTCGTGATCGGCGCGGGCGTCAGCGGCGCGCTGGTTGCGCAAGCCTTAAGCGCGCAAGGCCGCGACGTCGCCGTCATCGACAAGAACGCACCCGGCGACGGCTCGACCGCGGCCAGCACCTGCCTGCTGCTTTTCGAGATCGACAACCCGCTGACCGTCCTCGTCGACAAGATCGGCAAGGAGAAAGCCGCACGCGTCTGGCAGCGCTCGTTTCGCGCCATGCAAAATCTCACGGAGAAAGTGCGGGCACTCGACATCGATTGTGACTACGCCCTGCGCGATGCGCTGCTCCTCCCCGGCAAGATCCTTGGGCCCGCCGGGCTACGGCGCGAATGCGAAGCGCGTGCGGCGCTCGGACTCGAGTCGCGGATCGTAGAGCGCGAAGAACTGCTGCGCGAGTTCGGCATCGACCGCCCCTGCGCGATCCTTTCCGGCAACTCCGCCGAAGCGCATCCGGTGAAACTCGCGCTCGGCGTGCTGCGCCGCGCGCAAGCGCAAGGCGCGAAGATTTTCTCTCCGGTCGAAGCCGCTTCAATCGAGACAGGAGAGAAATATGCCATCGTCACGACAAGCAACGGCCATCGCATCACTGCGGACTTCGTCGTGTTCTGTTGCGGCTATCAGCTTCCCGAATTTCTTTCCGTGAAGCGCCATCAGATCGTTTCGACCTGGGCCGCCGCTACAAAACCGCAACCGCAAAACCTCTGGCCGTCGAAGGCGATGATTTGGGAAGCCGCTGATCCCTATCTCTATATACGCACGACGCCGGAAGGCCGCGTGCTGATCGGCGGCGAAGACGAAGAGCACAACGACAATGCGCGGCGCATCAAGCGCACGCCCGCCAAACTCGAACGCTTTCGCAGCAAGCTAAGCCTGCTGATGCCGCAACTCGATTTCGAGGTGGACTTTGCCTGGTCCGGCGCATTTGGTTCGTCCTCGACCGGATTGCCGATGATCGGCAACGTGCCGGACATGCCGCGCGTCTGTGCAGTGCTCGGCTTCGGCGGCAACGGCACGACCTATGCGCAGATCGCCGCCGAAATGATTGCCAACGCACTCGGCGGAAAAGCGGAGCCCGACATTGACCTCTTCGCGTTCGGTGAAAACGATTAGGCCGTTTGACAATCCACCGCCGGCGTCGCCCACTTCACGCGACGACGCGCCGGAGAGTCGCATGAGCCAGTATGAACGATATGACGATGAAGCCCCCGCTCCGCGGCGCGGCCCCTCTTTCGTCACACTGTTCATCGGCAAGGTATTGCTGCTCGCGCTGACGATCGTAATCGTCTGGCTGCTTTACGGCTACCTCTTTGCCTTCCAGCTCGACTTCCTCGGCTGGGCCTATACCAAGCTGCAACCGCTCACGATCCAGCTCTATGCGCTGGTCGATAATTATTTCCCCGATACCGTGCGCTATAAATTCCGCGCGGCGATCACCGACGATCTCGGGCAACGCGCGCTGTTTCTCTTGCTGCTGACGGCCGCGGTCGAGCTGACGCTCTATTGCTTCTTCCGCCTGCTGAAATCGATCTTCGTCCGGCGCTAGAGCAAGCCTGCGCGCGAACCGTTCAATTCCACCGCGGCTGCGCGATGATGATGAAAAGCGCGAATAGCGCGAAGGCAAGCCCCGGCAGCGCGAGGATCAGCAGAAGCAGAATGGCGAGCACGCGGTTGTCGTTCTTATAGGCGATAATGCCACCGACGAGCGAAAGCGCAGCGCCGCCAAGCAGCGCGAGCCAAAGCGCGATATTGAAGGAAGAGACCGTGCCGTCCGACACGCCCCAAAAGAAAAAGAAAGCGATGCCGGCCGCAACAAGCGCATCGAACGCGATGAGCAGCCGGATCAACAAGCGCTACTCGTCCCGATAGACTTTCTCGCGCCGCTCATGACGCTCCTGCGCTTCGATCGAAAGCGTCGCGATCGGACGCGCTTCGAGCCGCTTCAGCGAAATCGGATCGCCGGTCTCGACGCAGTAGCCGTAGGTGCCGTCTTCGATCCGCTCGAGCGCGGCGTCGATCTTCGCGATCAGCTTGCGCTGCCGGTCGCGCGCGCGCAGTTCGATCGCGCGGTCGGTTTCCGACGAGGCGCGATCGGCAAGATCGGGATGATTGACGTTTTCTTCCTGCAGATGCTGCAGCGTCTGCTTGGCTTCGCGAAGGATGTCATCGCGCCAGCGCAACAGCTTCAGCCGGAAATATTCCTTCTGCCGCTCGTTCATGAATGGCTCGTCCTCGGAAGGACGATAGTTGTCGAGCAACACAACCATGCAAATGGTCCCCTAACGCTTTGTCCCTGGCAGTCTTCTGCGAGGCTTATACTGCCTCGTCCGAATTGGGCGGGGCTTATAGCGATGTCATCCGCCCCCAGCAATGGGTAGGCGGACAGGCGATAGGTCGGGAACGTGACGCGGGAATTACGAGGCCGGCGAAGGGCGGCTCAGGCCGCTTTTGGCATGCGTTTCGCGATCTCCACGGCTACGCGGAGCTCGATTTCGCCCAAAACATCGTCGAGGCCGGGGGTTCCACTCTTTTCTGTGAGTTCCCCGAGCATGTCCTGCAACTTGGCGAGTGTGGTTGTCCTGAGGTCGGCACTCAGAAGTTCCGCCTTCAGTTCGTCGAGAAGGTCGAGCGCCGACCTGCCCCGCCGCGCAAAACGTTTGCGCCGCTCGCCGGCATCTTCGAAGCCCTGGAGCGCCAATAGCGTGTCGAGCCCGCCGATGCCGGACGCCGCTTGCGCACCTTGCGGACGCGCCGCGGCAGCAGACTCGCCGAGCGAGAACCCGCCGGAAGCCGCCGTCCGCCTCGTGCCCGAGGACGAAGACGTGCCGTTGGTCTGGTTCGGGCCATAGATGCGCATGCCGCCGAGGTTCGTCCCACTATGGTTAATGTGGGGTTAAAAGCCCGGCAGATGTTGCCGCCCGGCCTGGACTTCTTTGCCGCGAGCGCCCGGCCCCAAAAAGCAGAAATCACTGAAAACGAAATAAATTCAATGCCTTGATTGGGCCGCGCCGTTTGGCATGGCGTTCGCAGAGGATCTTCCAGCGTTTTCACCATCGACCCGCTGGGGAGCCCTGTCGATGAATAAGATGGTTCGTTTTCTGCTCGGCTTATTCCTC
>CAUJKG010000018.1 GCA_963205465.1 Pseudomonadota bacterium
TTTCGCGAGCCGGCCGCCCGAGATGAGGCCATTGCCGCCGAGCCGCCAGTCCATGAACCCAAACATGCGCCGCTTGGTCATGGAGCGGGCGAATTCTTCCAGTTGATCGAGACGGCCGGCCGCCCAGGTGCCGCCGGCAAGCGCGCCCATCGAGGTGCCGGCAATCACGTCCGGCTGGATCCCGGCTTTTTCGAGCGCGCGAAGGACGCCGATATGCGCCCAGCCGCGTGCAGCACCGCCGCCGAGCGCCAGTCCGATCCGCGGCGTAACCGTCTTCGGCTCCTGCCTGTCTACGGCGATGTTGCGGTCGGGTTCTTCGGGCGATTTCCGGCTGAAAACGTTCAATAACATGATCTACCCAAACGCATCGGGAACCTGCGGAGTTCCGTCAGTAGACGCGGAATTGCCGCTGTGCTGCATCGCCCTTACCCGTGAACCTTGGCGGGATCGCGTCGCGGCGTCTTCGTCATTCGTCGAAGCGTAGCGTCGTCTTCCCTTCGCCGAGCGAGATCGAGCGATAGAAGCAGGTGCGCCGGCCGGTGTGGCATGTCTTGCCGTCTCCGCTCACGCGGACGCTGAGCAGCACGGCATCCTGATCGCAGTCAATTTTCATTGCAGAAACCTGCAAGACGTTGCCGCTGGTCTCGCCCTTCTTCCACATCGCCTTGCGCGAGCGCGACCAGAACCAGCCTTCGCGGGTTGCGATCGTGCGGCGCAACGCCTCTTCATTCATGTGCGCGAGCATTAACACTTCGCCGGTGTTTTCATCGGCGACGATGGCGCTGATCAGTCCGTTGGCGTCGAAGCGAGGCAAAAGCGCGGTGCCTTCTTCAAGCTCTTTGTCGTGCATGGCCGTGTTCCCGGTGTGGTGTTGTGTTTAGCACGGCGCAAAAGAAAACGGGCTCGCAAAGCACGAGCCCGTTACAGTCATAGGCTGGGAGGAAACGGTTAGTCCCTGCGGCTGCCGCGAACCAGCGTGAAGAAGCGGACCTGCTCGGCCGGATCGTCGCGGAAAACGCCGGTGAACTGGGTGGTCACGGTCGATACGCCCTGGCGCTGCACGCCGCGCATCGCCATGCACATGTGCTCGGCTTCGATCATCACGGCGCAGCCGCGCGGCTTCAGGTGCTCGTCGATCGCGTCGGTGATCTGCGAGGTGAGGTGCTCCTGCGTTTGCAGGCGGCGGCCGAAGATCTCGATCAGGCGTGAGAACTTGGACAGGCCGACCACGCGCTCGACGGGGAAATAGGCGATGTGCGCTTTACCCATCATCGGCATGATGTGATGCTCGCAATGCGAGAAAAACGGAATGTCGCGCACGACGACCAGATCGTCGAAAGTGCCGATCTCGCCAAAGGTGCGGCCGAGAATTTCTTCCGGCGTTTCGCCGTAGCCGCCGAATACCTCCTCGTATGCCTTCACCATGCGGCGCGGCGTATCGAGCAAGCCTTCGCGGTTCGGGTTATCACCGATCCACGCGATCAAGGTACGCGCGGCAGCCTCCGCCTCTTCGCGGGAGGGGCGCTTGACCTGTGGCAGTTCGGGTGCTGCATCCGGCTGCTGCTTGAGCAGCGACGTGACGACGGCATCCATATTGGTCTTCTCCATTCGTGCCGGCGACGCCCGTCGTCCGGCTTCTCTTCCCAGTTTTGCAGACCGGCCTCCGGGCGGAGGGGCGGCTATGCAGGAGGCACATTTCTTCCCATCAGCCGGGTGCCTTCCAACCCTGGCTTTTCGGTCTTATTTTTCCGGGGACTTTGACTTGCGAAAGACGCCCTTGTGGCAGTTTCCCGAAAACCTTCCGCCTTCTTGACTGTGGGCGGTCAGCACCCGTGAGAACCAGAACCCCCGTACATTAGTTCCCGCAAGCCGTGAAGAAACTTGGTGTTGGATTGCGGCAAATTCGCGGAGTAGGGAATAGTCCAACAATACTGAATGTAGCCTGACCATGCTGAACGATGTCTATAACCGCCGTATCCTGGAGCTCGCCGCGGACATCCCGCGGGGGGGCCGGCTGCCCCATCCCGACGCCAGCGCCACCGCGCATTCGAAGCTGTGCGGCTCCACCGTCACGGTCGATCTAACGATGGAAGGCGACAAGGTTACCGACTTCGCCCATGACGTCCGCGCCTGTGCCTTGGGGCAGGCGTCGTCCTCCATCATGGCGCGCCATGTCATCGGAGCCAGCGCCGCCGAGCTTCGGGACCTTCGCGAGCAGATGTATCGCATGCTGAAAGAGGGCGGACCGGCACCCGGCGGCAAATGGGCCGATCTCGCCGTGCTCGAACCCGTCCGCGATTACAAAGCGCGGCACGCTTCCACGCTTTTGACCTTCGACGCGGTGGTCGATGCGATCGGTCAGATCGAGCAGAAACAGGCCGTAAAATAAGGGAAAACGCCATGGCTCCCAGGATGCGCAGAGTCGTTACCGGGCACGATGCGAACGGGAAGGCCGTTGTCGTCGAGGACGGTGAGCCGCCGGTGGTTTTCGAGCGGCCGGAGTCACCCGGCCTCGCATTCTACGAAGTCTGGAATACGCAGTCGTCGCCCGCTGTCGTTTCCGCGAAGAGTGATCCCACGAGGGACCGGCCGGTAAGGGTGCCGCCGCCGAAGAACGGCACCATCATTCGCGTGATCGATTTTCCGCCCGAAGACCCGAACAGGCCGAAGCCGCCGATGGAGCTTGCGGGCAAGCTGTTCGAGATGATCGGACTGCATCCGGTTACCGACCCGAAGCTCTACGAGCGGCATCACTTCATGCACCGCACCTACTCGGTGGACTACGGGATCGTGCTTGAAGGCGCGATGACGCTGTTACTCGACGACACAGAAGTTGATCTGAAGGCGGGCGACGTCGTGGTTCAGAACGGGACCGTTCACGCCTGGCGCAACCGCTCGGGTGCGAATTGCCGCATGGCGT
>CAUJKG010000019.1 GCA_963205465.1 Pseudomonadota bacterium
GATGCTGACGAACTTCGGCATGATCTTCGGCGGCAACCGCAACAACAACGGCATCGGCATGATCGGCACGATCGCGATGATGATTCTGGCGCCGCTCGCCGCCATGATCGTCCAGATGGCGATCTCGCGCACCCGCGAATACGCCGCCGACCGCATGGGCGCGGAAATCTCGGGCCAGCCGATGTCGCTCGCCTCCGCGCTCAACAAAATCTCGGGTGCGGCCCATCATATCGAGAACGTGGATGCCGAGCGCAATCCCGCCACCGCGCACATGTTCATCATCAACCCGCTTTCGGGGGCGCGGATGGACAACCTGTTCTCGACCCATCCTGCGGTCGAGAACCGGATCGCACAGCTCCGCGAGATCGCGTCGGAAATGGGCACCGGCTATTCGCCGCGTGCATCTTCCGCTCCGCGCGTTTCCGGCGTAACAGGGCCCAAAGTGCCTCCGCGCGGTCCCTCGCGCGGTCCCTGGGGATAAAGCTTGGCCAAGAAACGCCAGACCAGAACGCAAAAAGCAGAAACGCCGGGCCTCACCGCCCGGCGCTTTGCTGCCGACGCCTTGCTCGCCATCCTGCACAAGCGCCGCGCGCTGGAAGACGTGTTCGAACACGGCGAGACCGGCATTCACTTTCGCGCCCTCGACGAACGCGACCGCGCACTCGCGCGCATGATCGTTGCAACCGCGCTGCGCCGTGCTGGCAGCCTGCAGGCCGTGCTCGAGCGCTTTCTGCAGCAGGGCTGGCCCGAGGACGTACGAGTACACGCGATCTTGCTCGCGGCGGCAGCACAGATCCTGCTTCTGGAAGTCGCCGATCACGCGACCGTCGACCTGTCGGTCGATCTCGCCAATGAAATCAGAAACAAGCGCTATGCCGGACTGACCAACGCGGTGTTGCGGCGAACGGCAGCCGAAGGCGCAGCAATTCTTGCGACCCTCGATCCGGAAATCGATACGCCGGAATGGATGCGCGGCCGTTGGCGCGACGCTTATGGCGATGAGGGCCTGCGCGCGAGATGTCTTGCGCATCGTGTCGAGCCCGCGCTCGACATCACGGCGAAAGAAAACCCGCAGGCGCTTGCAGATATGCTGCAAGGCTTGCTCTTGCCGACCGGCAGCGTACGCGTCACCGGCAAAGGCGCGGTCACGCAGCTTCCGGGCTATGACGACGGCGACTGGTGGGTGCAGGATGCCGCTGCCGCCATTCCGGCAAAACTGCTTGGCGACATTCGCGGCTAACGCGTTGCCGATCTTTGCGCCGCACCTGGCGGAAAGACGCTGCAGCTTGCCAATGCCGGCGCAAGCGTCACGGCAGTCGATCGATCTCCTGCGCGTCTAAAGCGCCTGCAGCAGAATCTCACCCGCACCAAATTGAAAGCCGAAGTCGTTACCGCCGATGCCGCAACATGGGAAGCGGAGCCCTTCGACGCGATCCTGCTCGACGCCCCCTGCTCGGCGACCGGCACCATCCGCCGCCATCCCGATATCCTCTGGCAGAAAACGCCCGAAGACCTGGAGCAGGTGACGAAGCTGCAAGCACGCCTCCTCGACAATGCGGCAAGGCTCGTAAAACCGGGCGGCATGATCGTCTATTCGACCTGCTCGCTCGAACCCGAGGAAGGCGAACAGCAGATCGAAGCGCTGCTTGCCCGCAACCATGAACTCGAACGCATTCCCGTGCATGCGGCGGAGAGCGGCGAGCCGAATGCCATCACGGAAAACGGCGACGTTCGCACCATGCCGTTCCACTTTCCGCATCCCGACCCGAAACTGGCGGGTTGCGACGGCTTTTTTGCCAGCCGCTTGCGGCGCAAGGGCTGAACCCCGGAGCGTTTTCAAGCGAAGTGGAAACCGGTTCGCGTCAAGAAAACGCGACAAAACAAGATGCTAGAGCCACCGTTCTGATTGCGTCAGCACGGCAAAGGCTCTGGCCCAAGTGGACAGGACCGGCGGCTCGGCTATCTTGATTCGCAAGGCATGGGGAGTTTACGGGACCGGCCGAAGCAACAATGCCGGTCAAAGGGAAGGCAGCGGCAACCGATGGCGGAGCGACGGCGGCCTCAGCTCGGCGGTGGCGGATTGCGGGGATGGTGGGCGCGCGTTGCGTCGAACCCAGCCTATCGCTGGCGCTTGCGGGTCCCGATCCCCGAACGGCTCCTGATCGCGCCGCAGGATCTGCGGACCGGCGATCCGGTCATTGCCACGGAAATCTATAGCGGCGTCTTCAGCTTCGCCGGCAAGGCGGTGAATGCCAACGGCCTCTCTCCGTTCGAACTGGAATCGCCTTCCCCCGAATGGTCGCAGGAACTGCTCGGCTTCGGCTGGCTTCGGCATCTGCGCTCCGCGGGACTGGCGCTGTCGCGAAAAAACGGCCGCGTCCTCGTCTCAGACTGGATCTCGCAACATGGCGGGTCGCATCCGGAATCGTGGCAGCCGGAGATCACGGCGCGTCGCGTGATTTCCTGGCTCACGCATTCGCCTCTCATCCTGCAGGATGTCGATCAGCATTTTTATCGCCGCTTCCTGCGCAGCTTGTCACGGCAGGCGCGCTTCCTGCGGCAAATCTATCCCTTCGTCGAAGACGGCTATCCCCGTCTGCTCGTCGCCACCGCGCTTACTTTTGCCGGCCTCTGCATGGCCGGCGAACAGCGGTTGCTCGCGCAATCGGTAAAGCGGCTCGTGGTCGAACTGCGGCGGCAAATTCTCGTCGACGGCGGTCACGTCAGCCGCAATCCGGGCGTGCTGATCGATCTTCTGGTCGATCTCATTCCGCTGCAGCAGGTTTTCGAATCGCGCAATCTCACAACGCCCACGACCCTTACCAGCGCCATCGGCAGAATGATGCCGATGCTGCGCTTCTTCCGGCACGGCGACGGCACCATCGCGCAATTCAACGGCATGGGCGCGACCCCTTCGGATCTTCTCGCCGCCTTGCTTTCTTATGACGAGGCGCGCGCCGCGCCGGATCTCGAAGCGGAAGATTCCGGCTATCAGCGATTGGAAGACGGCGGCAGCGTCGTCATCGCAGATACCGGCGCCCCGCCAGCCGGTGTCCTGAGCCGGCATGCCCATGCCGGTTGCCTGTCGTTTGAATTTTCCACGAGACGCCGCCGCATCGTCATCAATTGCGGACTGCCGGCGCAGAACCGCGAATCCTGGCGCGAGGCGGCGCGCGCCACCGCCGCGCATTCGACCGTGACCTGGCACGATACTTCGTCGTGCCGCTTCAAGCCTGCCCGATCCGGCGAAGTCCTGATCGCCGCCGGCCCGCACGATGTCGAAGTGGTACGGGGCGGGCACGAAGAAACCACCATTCTCCGCGCCTCCCACGACGGCTACCTCGCCGCCTTCGGCGTCACGCATCAGCGCTCCTGGCGTCTGTCCGCAAACGGCAACCGGCTGGACGGCGAGGACGTGTTCCTGCCGCGCAAGGGCAAAGAGCTGCCGAAAGAAGCGCTCGCCGATTACGCGATCCGCTTCCACCTGCATCCTTCGGTGAAGGCGAGCCGCGTCAATGACGGCCGCACGGTACTGCTGATCCTGCCGGGCCGCGAAAGCTGGCTGTTCACCGCGCCGAACATGCGCGTCGAGGTGGAGGAAAGCATCTTCCTCTCCTCGAGCGAGGGACCGCGCCGCACCAGCCAGATCGTGATTGCCGATAACGCGCGCACTTTCTCGCGCGTACTCTGGACTTTCCTGCGCGCCGACATGCCGCAGCCGCGCGAAGAGCCCGAGAAAGCGCCAGAGCTTCCGATCTAGCCAAAGGTCTAGAGCATGATCCCGAAAAGTGCGAAGCGGTTTTCGGAAAAGATCATGCTCAATCAAACAGATAAGCGAAGAGTCTGATTCAGCGCAGTTGAATCAGACTCTAGCGGACAAACACGGCGGCATGGTTTTCCCGGCCCGCTCTCTCATGCTATCGGCCTTGCCATGCCAGACCAGATCCGCCCCATCCGCCGCGCGTTGTTGTCGGTTTCCGACAAGAACGGCCTCGTCGAATTCGCGTCCAACCTCGCCAAGCACGACACCGAACTGGTGTCGACCGGCGGCACCCGGCGGGCGCTCGCCGATGCCGGACTGAAGGTCGCCGACGTTTCCGACCTCACCGGCTTTCCCGAAATGATGGACGGCCGCGTAAAGACGCTGCATCCGAACGTGCATGGCGGCATTCTTGCGATCCGCGACAACAAAGATCATGCCGCATCCATGAAGGCGCATGCGATCGCGCCGATCGACCTCGTCGTCGTCAATCTCTATCCGTTCGAGGAAACCGTCGCGAAAGGCGCGGGCTACGACGACTGCATCGAGAATATCGACATCGGCGGTCCGGCGATGGTCCGTGCCGCCGCGAAAAACCATGGCGACGTCGCGATCGTGGTCGATACCGCGGATTATGCGGAATTGCTGCGCGAAGTCGCCGAATACGGCGGCACCACGCTTGCCTTCCGCAAGCGTCTTGCCGCCAAGGCTTATGCGCGCACCGCGGCTTATGATGCCGCGATCTCGAATTGGTTCGCGAAGGAACTGAAGAACGACGCGCCGGACTGGCGCAGCTTCGGCGGCAAGCGCGTGGAAAAACTTCGCTACGGCGAAAACCCGCACCAGTTCGCGGCTTCCTATAAAGGCGGCGAACCGCGCGCGGGCGTGCTCACCGCGCGGCAGTTGCAGGGCAAGGAACTGTCCTACAACAACCTCAACGACACCGATGCCGCCTATGAATGCGTCGCCGAATTCGATCCCAAGCGTTCGGCGGCCGTCGTGATCGTGAAGCACGCAAACCCTTGCGGCGTCGCGGAAGGCAACAACCTGCTCGACGCCTACCAGAAAGCGCTCGCCTGCGATCCGGTTTCCGCCTTCGGCGGCATCATCGCGACCAATCTCCCGCTGGATGCGGAAGCTGCGAAGGCGATGGTCGAGATCTTCACCGAAGTCATCATCGCGCCGGGCGCAAGCGAAGACGCCATCAAAATCGTCGGCGCGAAGAAGAACCTGCGCCTGCTGCTCACCGACGCGCTGCCCGATCCGCGCGCGAAGGGCTTGACGTTTAAATCCATCGCCGGTGGCATGCTCGTGCAATCGCGCGACAACGCGGTCGCCGATGATCTCGAATTGAAGGTGGTAACGAAGCGCGCGCCAACCGAGGCCGAGCTAAACGATCTGCGCTTTGCCTTCCGCGTCGCCAAGCACGTCAAATCGAACACGATCATTTACGCGAAAGATCGCGCGACGGTCGGCAT